>SXRF01000020.1 GCA_005792635.1 Rickettsiales bacterium | reverse complement strand
TGCCCCAGTGGCCCTGTGGTGGTTTCAATCCCGCTGGCATGACCATATTCAGGGTGACCCGCCGTTTTTGCGCCAAACCCACGGAAATTCTTTATATCTTCCAAGCCCATATCCGCGTAGCCTGTAAGGTATAACAGCGAATAAATCAGCATCGACCCATGCCCAGCCGACAGCACGAAGCGATCGCGGTCTGGCCAGTTTGGATGTGCCGCGTCAAACTTCAAATGCTCGGCAAACAGCGCGGTTGCGGCGTCAGCCATGCCCATCGGCATCCCGGGATGCCCAGAATTTGCGCGTTCCACTGCGTCCATAGAAAGTGCGCGGATGGCATTTGCCATATCACGGTTGCTTGTTGCTGCCATAAAATTTTCCACTTCAAATTTAATTCGATCGTGCTATGTTCCTGTATCAAGCATAGACAGGCAAACTTCTCAAGAAAAATCTGGCTCAAGAAAAATCTGGTTCAAGAAAAATTATGTATAACCCGCAAGAAGACAAAATTTATTCCGCCAGCACTCGGCTTTTTGACGCTTGGGCGCGGCTAGAGCGCAATTTACAGAGCGTGACCGTCGGGCAGGATAGGGGGCAGCGCGAGCAGCAAGCCTTGCTTAACTATCAACGGGAAAATGAGGAATTGCGCGAAAATATAGCGCGTCTAGAGCAACAATATCAGGAATTACAAGTGGTTGCTGGCAAAGTAAATGGCAAATTGGAAAGTACGCTGGAACGACTTGGGCAGATTTTGGAGAAATAGGTTCTGCCCAGAATCAACCCCTGTAAAATGCCGCCATGGTTAGGTCGTCATTAAGCCTCGCTGCGTAGTTGTCATTGAACGCTCCCAACAGCTTATCGAAGGCAGCGTCGCAGTTGTTGGTGTTTTTATTGAGTTCTGACGAGAATATTTTTACTACTTCTTCCAGCTCGAGCATTGCGTCGTTCTTATCCATGGTTTCGGTTAGCGCGTCGCTATAGAGAAACAGGCAGTCGCCAGCGGAAAAATCAACTTCGGTGGTTTTATAGGTATAATCCGCCACTGCGCCAAGCAACATGCCGCTGCTGTCCAGAATTTCTTGCGCTCCGCCGCGCTTAAATATGACGGGTGCGGGCGAGGCGGCGGCGGAATAAGCAAGGCTGTTGCTCTCCACATCTATCACCCCGTAAAACATGGTGGCGAATGTTCCCCTCGGTAAAATTGGGGCTAGGATGGCGTTGAGTTTGGTCAGATATTCTGCGGGCGCGTGGGCTATATCCGCCAAGGTTTGCATCATGGCGTGCAGCCTGAATACATTAAGCGCGGCGTTCACCCCGTGACCAGAAAAATCCACAGTATAAACTGCAAATTTACTAGCCGAAATTGGTAATATTCCCCAAAAATCACCGCCCAGTTCCGAGCAGGTTTGAAAATGCTCGCGGATACGCAGTTTGTAACGGCTTTCCGCCTCGGCAATCTCTTCTTTATAGGGCATGAGAACCAGCTGCGTCGACTTGGCAATGTCCAATTCCTGCACCACCCGTTGGTTAAAATCGCGCAGCTCGCGCATCATCAACTCGCGCTCAAGATGGATTACGCTTCGCGCCATTAATTCTTTGGCATCAATAGGTTTGCGCACATAATCCGAAGCTCCCGCCTCAAAAATATGGGTTTTATCTTCACTTTCGGTCAGGGCGGTTTCCACCAATATTGGCGTGTTGGCGATGTCAGGATTTTCATGGCTGCGAACTTGCCTGCACAGCTCAAAACCGTCCATCTCGGGCATTTGAATGTCAGTTATAACCAGATTGGGCTTATAGGCATAGATTTTTTCCAGCCCTTTTTTTCCGTCTTCCGCGCTTTCAATATTTACAAAGCCGTTTTTTTTGAAAATCTGCACCAAAGTTGCCCGCCCGACAAAATCGTCCTCAATAATCAAAATTCGGCTGTTTAATATTCCTGATTTGATTTTCATGGTGTTTTTTCCATTTTTTTCAATTGCTCTTTTATTGTAAGGCATGCCTCGTTGTGCGCTTGTTCCGCTTGCTCGATTAGGCTTTTTATTTGGGCAATATCACCAGAAAACCCTTCCAATTCCATAGCTAGCGCGGCTATTTTCAGTGCGCCAATTTGTTGGCTGGAAGACTTTAGCGGGTGCGCCGCCTCGGATATTCTTTTCAAATCTTCTTGCTCAAACGCGCCGTAAATCGTTTGTATATAACCATCCGCCACCGACAAATGCTGCGTAAGAACGCTGGGCGCAATATCGCCCATCAGCTCGCAAAAAACACTGAATAATTCGGCGTCTAATATCGGAAGTTCAGAGTGTTTCATAAGCAATTACACGAGATTTTTTTGCCTTGATTTATGTCAAATAAATTTTTCAAATAATAAAATACGCTTGGGGCTTATACTCCATAAATGGTTAAAAAATTGCTAAACAACTCAAAAAATAACCAAAAAAAAGACAAATTTTCTTGGCTCGGCGCGGAAGCCCCGCGCTATACCAGCTATCCGACCGCGCATCATTTTTCGGCGCAGGTGGACGCAGCGGTTTATCGCCAGTGGCTCAGTGAATTGGCGGATGATGCGGCGGTTTCGCTCTATATCCATATTCCATTTTGCAAGGAATTATGCTGGTTTTGCGGTTGTCATACCAAAATTACCAATCATTACGAACCAATTGCTCGATATGTGCAGGTTTTACGGCAAGAAATAGCCCTGTTAAAGCAGCAAAAAGGCGACAAATGGCGGCTGACCAGCATCCATTTTGGCGGTGGCTCGCCTAGTATTTTAAGTAGTACGGATATGTCAGCGATTATGAGCGATATTTCTCAGCTATTTGCACCCAGTGACCGTCATACCCGCCCTGTGCGGGTATCTAGGGATAAAACCAATGACGGAATTTGTTGCCCTAGATCCCGTGGCAAGCACGGGATGACGACTACGGTTGGAACATTGGCAGAGGTGGCAATTGAGCTAGACCCGCGCACGACAACGCCAGAAAATATCCGTTTGTATTCTGAATTAGGCTTTAACCGCGTAAGCCTTGGCATTCAGGATTTTGATGAGCAGGTGCAGATTGCAATTAATCGCATGCAGCCATATTCCATGGTGGCGGCGGTGATGCAGCAGCTGCGGGACGCTGGAATTGAGAATATAAATTGTGACTTGATTTATGGCTTGCCGCGCCAGAATATGAAAGGTTTTCGCTCTACCATAGAAAAAACTATCGCTCTAAAACCGTCGCGCATCGCGCTGTTTTCTTACGCGCATGTGCCAGCGGTGAAAAAACATCAGCAATTAATTGATGTGAATTTATTGCCCACGGATGCAGAAAAATTGGAATTATTTGAAGCCGCCTGTGATATGTTGCTCGCGGCTGGGTATATTGCAATCGGCATCGACCATTTTGCCTTGCCGAGCGACAGCCTTGCAATTGCCGCAGAAAATCACAGTATGAGGCGTAATTTTCAGGGTTATGTCAGCGACGGTGCGGAAGCTATCATCGGGCTTGGCATCTCCGCCATCAGCCAATTTCCGCAAGGCTACGCGCAGGCGACCAGCAATTCATTCGATTATAGAAATGCTGTGAGCCGTGAGAGCTTGCCCATCGTGCGCGGTTATCAAATGAGCGAGGAGGATAAAATCCGCAAAGCTATTATTGACGAGTTGATGTGTTTTATGGCGGCTGAACTGCCAGATGCACAGCATTTTCAGCGAGAAATCGCGGAATTACAAAAGCCTGAATATCAAAATATCGTGTCGGTTTGTGGAAAACGCATAGAAATCACCACTAAACACCGTATGGCAGCGCGGATAGTCGCCTCGGTATTTGACGAATATCGCATCACCACCGCTGGTCGTTATTCGAAGATAGCTTAGGTTCTGTTGAGGAATTCTACTATAGCTTGCTGCAAATGGCAGTTTCCTGCGCTTCCGTTGCTCATGTACTTAGTGTACACTCCGCTACGGTTCTCGGAAACCACCATTTTCGCTTGCGCCATAGCGAATTTCTCCACAGAACCTAGCCTATAAAAACACCCTCCCAGAGCAGATTTTTCTATGATAAGTTGATTGTGGCTTGTCATTGCGAGGAGCGCAAGCGACGCGGCAATCCAGCTTGTTGATACTTTCTCATATTGAGAAAGTCAGTTTCATATTGAGAAAAAGTTATAAGAATAGGTGGTTTTTTGCTTACAGTTGATAATCATTCTCAAAAGCTAATGTATAGCAGCAGTGATAGGCCCTTCGGCGCGACCATGGATGAATTGGTCAACAAATTCATTCCCGCTTTGCTCAATTTTGCTGATGTCGTCCTGCCAAATCAATTTGCCTTTATAGAGCATAGCCACGCGGTGGGCGATGCGGCGAACGCTTGCCATATCGTGGGTGATGGTAAGGGTGGTTGCGCCAAGATCCTTGGAGCATTTGACGATTAGTTGGTTGATGACATCCGCCATAATCGGGTCTAGCCCTGTTGTCGGCTCGTCAAAAAAGATGATTTCAGGGTTGGCGGCGATGGCGCGGGCAAGGGCAACGCGCTTTTGCATTCCGCCCGAAAGCTCCGCTGGTGACAGGTTTGCTACATCCGCACCGAGACCAACGGCTTTTAGCTTTTCAATGGCTAGTTTCTTGGCTTCAGCTTTGCTGATAGCTTTGTTTTGTAGGAGCGAAAAACTGATATTTTCCCACACTGGCAAGCTGTCAAACAATGCGCCGCCTTGAAATAACATACCGAATTTACGCATAATATTCTGGCGTTCACGGCGCGACAATTTGGTTATTTCAACGCCGTCAATCTTTATGCTGCCTTTATCGGGGGTGATGATACCGAGAATACATTTGATAAGCACCGATTTCCCGCTGCCAGAGCCGCCAATAACCACCAGCGACTCGCCTGTTTCAATGGCAAGGTCAACGCCGTCCAGCACCTTCTTGTCACCGAAGGATTTGCAAACGCCAGAAAGTTCTATTTTAGGTATGTTCATGTGAGCGATTGAATAGATTTTTTACAAAATGTCTACTGATTTTGTGGTTGGGTGTCAGCGGGAGGTTTAATAACGGAACAATCCGCACCGCTGGGGAAACATTTATTGGCTTTGGTTGCTGAATTCTCGGTTTTGCAACTGCCCCATTTTGGCCCGCAAAGTGTTGTATCCATCTTAACCGCAGTGCCTATGCCTTTGAAGCCGCTGGTGAGGCGCAGTGGGATTGGCGGGTCGTATCCATCTTCCACGCATTTAGCGAGGATATTGCTCGGGATTTTTGAAGTGTCGATGCTTACAGTTTTCATATAATCATCAACGGAGATTTTGTCTTTTTTATAGGTGAATTCATATTTGCAAACGCGGCTTTCATCCTTGCGGGGGTGATAAACCGTTGCGCTATCCCATTGCCCAGTTGGCAATACGCAAGCGGTATAGTAAGGGTCGGCGCATGACGGCGCGTTGCCAATTTTTGCAGCATTATCGCTATCGGCAAGCTTTCGGTCATGCTCTGGCATATCCGCGCCGTTTTGGTAAATGGTGCGCTCTATGGGCTGCCCGAAAGAAAGGCTAGAGCCTGTCGCTGTGGGGAATTTGCCTTGATCCCAGTTTTCAACAGTAACTCTGCCATGTCCGCTATCGCCGAAACCTTCGGTGACATATCCAATTTTATTGAGGTGACCAATCGAAAACACTACAATATCGCCAGCTTTAGCGTTGTGTAGCCCCATATCCTTGCTAGATGCTGGGATATTATTTTCAAAATCGCTGATGTTATTTTGGTTTTTATTGGTGTGACCATTCACAAATCCGCGCCAGCCCAGCGGCCACGGCCACGATACGCCGTCCTGTGCCACATAGTTTGCGCCTGCCCGCGCTAGCACAAAATCCTCTGCGCCACCGCCATATTTGAACAGTTTTTCCGTGCGTCCAAGGCAAACGAGATTGGAGCGGCGTGTTGTCCACATCTGATGTGCTTTCATCCCCAGCCAGCCATCAATGCGGGCGAGCTGTGCTTCGCGTGGTTTATCATCTAGCACCATAGGTTTTGGCGGTGGATTTCCAGATGTTCCTTGCGGCGTAGTTGGAAATTTTAGTATGTTGGTGTCTTGCGAAAGTATTTCCTCGCGCCCCACACCAACAATTGCGTCATAGCTGCCGAGCGTATTTATTGGGCTGCCGCCGCGTTTGGGGTTGCCTGCGGAAGCCCCTGTGTCCCACCAGCGCATATATGGCATGTTGGAGGCTTTATTCAAACCCGTTGGCGGGAAATAATGCTGGAAGGTCAGCTCTTTTGCGGTTTTGCTCTCGTCACACCCGCCAGCACTGTTGAGCAAGGTATCCAGTGCTTTTATAATAAACATCGTAGCATCCAGATTGGACAACCCCATGTTCCATGCACCCGATGATTGCATCAAAGAGTCCATAATACCAAATTGATTGAGCAATCTAATATTAAGCCCATGGATGGAATCGCCATCATAAATATGGTCAAAGAACCCACCTAGTTTTCCCATGCGTTTTTCACGCAACCCTTCGCAGGTTCGCAGCTTTAAGAAATTAACAGGCACGACATCTTTTATGATAATCTGGCAACATTGCTGAATGGTCATGCGCATTGGGCAGGAAAATGGATCAGGAAGCGGAGAAGGCATTGGCGAACCTTTGTCGTGTCTATCTGCTTCATAATATTTAGTTTTGCATGGTGGCGTCCAATTATAATCTTTTTTATGATATTTTTCTAAAAAATTGTTCCATCGCCATGATGCGTAATTGAATTCTATGCGTTGCATGATGCAATTGTTAAAGGCTTTTCTGCGTGGCTCAAGTATATCAACTGGCACAATGGCGCACATCACGGGTGTTTCATCCAGTTTTAATAAATCCTGTGGATTACTAACAACCACCTTTTTTAACTCGTCTATACTCATGTTAATAGGAAAAGGGATTTTTTCATAGCCAATCCCCCAAGGATTTCCAACTCTTTCTCGCGGCACAAACTGTAAAGTTTCCCAAGAATAACCGCGATCTGTGCGGTATGTAGGAGAATATGGAGCATCGAAATCAACATGTTTATAGTCATCCCGTGGAGAAAATGGATTTTTAGGGTCATTTATTTTTTCCACATTTGGGCAGTAACCCGCCTTCTTTTCTCCTTTAGATGTGTATTTTAGGTCATCTCGAATATTGCCGTGCAGGATAGGATCAGTCATCGGAAAAACATGATGAACTGGTCCTTTGCAATATGTCCCCATAGATATCCAGCATTCAAATGTAGCAATTGCACCGTATTTAGCTACCATTGCTGGGTTGATTAGCCACCAAGCCCATGCCGATTTTAATTTGCCGCCTTTAGCAGTGGTTACGCATGGTAAATATTTTGGAAATGCTGGTGATGTTTTGTTGGGGAACGCCTCATTCCAGCTGCGGCTTAAATATTTTTGTGGTTTATATTCCGCATCGTCCAAATCTGGGCGATCCATAACTTGTTTCACCGCCATGAAACCGCCACTTGGTTTTCCTGCGCCACTTTTGAGTTTTTCTGCAGTTTTACCACTCATTAGCGGTTGGCAGCTATTGAAAATCGCCGCGGTTGGGTTGTTGCCAGTAAGCGGGTCATCAGTCTGTTTGCCTGTGCGTTCTAATGTCCATTCTGGGTGTGCAGCGCGTTGAAATATATAATAATCATAGCATTTTTCAGCTCTGCGTTTCCATTTTGCGGCACTGCCTGCCCCTGTTGGCTTCCCTGCTAAATCTGTATTTTCAAAAATACTTTCTGGACATCCTTGACTGCCAAGAAAAAAGGCTTTTGGTAGGTAGTAGTTGCTCGTTCCATAAGGCGATTCTTGTGTTCGAAAATCTACATCATCAAGATTTTTGTAGTAGGAAAAACCTTGTGCATCAGAGGCACTGGTGGTGAAATGAGGGATATTAAGCAACTTCATACATTTTTGTTGCTTGGGGTCTTCGGAGTTATATAGCGGCTTTGCTCCTGCCACAAAACCTTCTACTTTTTCACCATAAGTAACAAGCTTTCCAGAAGAGGTTTTTACTTTTGGGTCACCAGTTTTTTTATCAAATTCCTCTGGTTTTAGATTTGCCCCTTTAATGCAAATATCTCGGTAATAGCTGTCCACCACTGGCGCGGTTGGCATAGCTGCTGAATATACTGTTTTTAGGTCACTTGGGGATATTTCAATAGCATAGGCATTTGGTGGCGGTTGAAACATAAAAACCGCAATTAGCAACGCGCAAAGACAATTCCGCTTAAATTTAGCGGGTAATTTTAATAAGTGTTGGTTGCAGTTTTTTTCTTGCACAAATCACCATCTACAAATCGTTGTTTTACTTTATTGCCTCGTCCAATTTTTCTTGTAACTGCTCTTGTATTTTATCAACCTCGAACGCGCAATGTGCTGGCGGTGGAGGTGGATTGTCGCAATCAATATCAATATCAAGATTATCTAAATTTGTCTTTGGAGCGAATAAATTCATACCCGCTTTTTTTATAAGGCATGGATTTTTTACATTTGCTATGTAACATCTGCAAGGGTGGCATTTCCATATACCGCCTTTTTCTCCGCCCCATGGTGGGCATTTCCATTTTGGAATATCAAGATGAATACAATCCCCAAAACCCTGCCAAGCCTGTGCGCTGAAAATTGGCAAGGTGGACAGAGCAATGGCGAGGGTGAGCAAGGAAAGAAGTTTGCGATATTTTTTCATGACCAGCACTTTCGTCAAGATTTTTGTTGTCCAGTAACTATACCATAAGTTTATGACAATATTATGACAATAACGAAAGAATTTTATTTGCCGCCACCTCGCTTGGCATTCCACCGCCTTCGGGGAGCAGCATATTCAAGGCTTTTTTGATATTTTCCTGTTGCCGACTGTGGATTTCGGGCAGGGCGAGGATGGTATTTGCAACGCTCGCCAGCATCAGCGGGTTTGCCCGCTCTTGCAGCAGTTCGGGGATAACCTCTTTACCCAGCAATATATTGATTAGATTGGCGTATTTGGTGATTATCATCCGCCGTAGCCAGTAGGCAGTGAAGCGGTTCATTTTATAGGTAATAAGCATAGGAACGCCCGCCATCGCCACCTCAAACGCCACTGTTCCCGACTTCACAATGGCGAAATCGCTGGCGGCGATGGCGTTTTTCTTGTCTGCTTCATCCTCGGCAATAATCACGCGGAAAGGGCAGGTGTTGAGATATGGCGCAAGCAGCGGCAGCAAATGCTCAGGCACAGCCAGCACCAGCGCGAGATTTGGATAACAACTAGCGAGCATGGCGATGGTTTTGGCAAAAATCGGCATGTGGCGTTTTACCTCGCCTTTGCGGCTGCCCGCGAGCAGGCAAAATATCTTCGTATCTGCGCTTATCTCATATTTTGCGCGAAATGCCGACGCGTCACCCGCTATGCTTTCCGCCACCACGGGATGCCCAACAAAGCTAGTTTTCAGTCCAACTCGCTCAAAATATGGCGGCTCAAACGGCAATAAAACCAACAGATGGTCAAATAATTTCGCGCATTTTTCCGCACGCTGCGGTTTATACGCCCAGACAGTCGGCGCGACGAAATGCACAAATTTGGTTTTCAGCCCCGCCGCCCGCAGCTTTTCCACCACGCGGAAATTAAATCCGGGTGAATCAATAGTTATCAGCATGTCGGGCTGTTTTATGGTGATGTCGGCGATGGTGGTGGACATGCGGACGAGGGTGCGTATCAGATAGGGCAGGATTTCCAGCAAGCCCATCATGGATAGTTCGTGATAGGGAAATAAACTTGTAAGCCCCTCTGCCTCCATGCGCTCGCCGCCAATGCCATAAAAACGGATATGGCGGGTGGATTTAGCACGCAACTCGCGCATCAGATGCGCCCCCAGAAAATCGCCTGATGGCTCGCCTGCGATAAGATATATGGTTAGCGATTTTTCAGTGTTATTCATACTTCACACCAATTACAAACAAGCCGTAGGCATTAGCTTTTTTGATTAGTTCTGCTTGGTCGATAATCAGGCTGGCATGGGCTTCTACGGCTACGCCAGAATAGCCATTCGCGTGTAAATTTTCAATGGTGGCAACGCCGATAGCTGGTAAATCAACCCTTCCTTCTTGCTGTGGTTTTTTCGCTTTTACCAGTACCCCGCGCTGGGTTTTATGGCTGGTTATTAGCGCGTCTGTTCCCTCTGCGGTTTCGGTTGCAATCACCACGCCATTTTCCACCACCACGGCTTGCCCGATGTCCAGTGCGCCAAGGTTTTTTGCCGCTGCCATGCCAATCATTATATCGGCTTTTGCTTGTTTGTCGGGCGCAGTTTTGGTGAGAATAGCTTCGGGCGCGAGTAAGCCGCCAAGGATGCTTTCCACACCGATTACGGTAAAATTTTCTTCCTCAAAAAATGCGGTGACGGCGCGAAGAATTGCATCATCGCCACCGAAAAAAGCCATCCCCAATTTTTTAATGAGTTTTGCGCCGTCAGCATCAGGGCGCAAGTTGCTTAGTGATGGGCGTTTGATGCCGCCCGCCATTACCACTTCTCTCACGCCCGCGCCGCGCAAATGTGTTAGTGCCTCACCAACCGCCCCAAGGCGAACGATAGCATGGGGCAAATGCGCCATGATTTTGTGGTCAAAACTTTCGTCAAAGGCGATGATAAAAAAATCGCGCCCTGTTTTTTCGCAGGCCGCAATAATCTGAGCAGGCAGGCTGCCCTTGCCAGCGATGATTCCAAGCGGCAATTTCTGCGGTGATTTTTTTTCGTCATTCATACCAAATAATCCGCAAATTCATTTACTACTGCTTGATATAATTCGCGTTTGAAAGGAACAATCAGGTTTGGCAGTTCGGCGGGCTTCACCCATTGCCACTCGCAAAATTCTGGGTGTGGCGTTTTGATGTTTATATCACTGTTCACGCCAGTAAAACGCAGGGCAAACCATTTTTGCCGTTGTCCACGAAATTTCCCGCCCCAAATGGTTGGGATTAATTTATCGGGTAAATCATAAGCATACCAATCGGCACTTTCGCCAATTAACTCAGCCTTGTTTGTTCCTGTTTCCTCGCCCATTTCGCGCAGTGCGGCAGCAAGAGGCTCTTCGCCTTCGTCAATTCCACCCTGCGGCATTTGCCATGCTTCAGATTTGGTGTCGATACGCTTGCCAACGAATACTTGGCTTTCATTGTTTATAAGCATGATGCCAACGCCAGCGCGGTAAGGTAGGTTTTGATACATATTACTAGAATCTCTTTGAAACGATAACTGATACGGGGACAAGCACAAAGCCGTGTTCATCCGCTTTTTTTGCCCATTCGCCAATTTGTTTTATGGTGATGGGGTAAGATTGCGCAATGCCAACGGCGACGCCTTTTTCTTTTGCGATTTGTTCAAGCAGCGACAGGCGGGCATCGATCGAAGATGCTGTTAGTTCTTCGTCGATTAAGGTGTCGGCGATGACGCTTGCCGTTGAACCTTTTTCTATAACTTCTTTGGTTTCATCCTTGGCGGGTGGCTTGCCAACTACCAGCATTAATCCGCGACCAGAGAGAACTTGTAACAACGATTTGAACAATTCGGTATTAGCAAGGAAAACTTCGTTTTGCGGAGTGAGAAAGCCGACATAGCCAGACTCTTGCGCCATTAGTTTTTTTATGCGAATTTCATTTTCTTGTTGTTCTTTAGAAATAAGCAAACCAAGAGGGCCAGGGTCAGTGGCGGGATAGTCGGCTGGCTCCATCGGTAAATCCAGCATCAGCTCATGCCCAGCTATTCTAGCTTTATTCATGTCGGTTGCTAAATCTTTGCCATACGGTGAAAAGCTTAAACTTACCGACTCTGGCAAATTTAGTGCCATATCGGTAATGCGTTTTCCAGAGCCAACACCAGTAACAATTATGGCGATTTTCGGCTTGTCACTTTTCAGGATGATAGGCTTAGCATAAAATTTCCACGGCTTCTCGCCGCTGCTGGACATTTTCGGCAGCGTTCCAAACTCGGTTTTTTCGAAAACCTCTTTAGATAACGGAGCAGGCGGGCTGGTGGATGGGGGGGGAGGGGGTATCTCTGCCTCATCTTCTGGCGTGCTGGTGATAGTTGCAACGACCTCTGCGGTGTCAGCAGTTTGCGCAGGTGGCGAGGCTGGAGCAGTGGCTTCCGCAGCAGGAGTTGCAGTTTCTTGTGCTGGCGGTGATGTATCCTGCGTAGTCGCATCAGCTTTTGCAGGCTCTTCTGGTGGCGTGCTAGCCTCTGGAGTGTTAGTCTCTGTAGTGCTGGGCTTTTCGTCGCTGGTTTCAGAGGTGATTATTTTGCCCTTGATTTCTCCGCTCTCTAGCGCAATTACAAGCCTGCGCCCATTCGCAAAAGCATCCGCAGTTTCCTTTTCGCCAGAAAGCCAAACCAGCCAAACACCAGCGAGCAAAGCAATCACCAGAGCGACAAGGCTGATGCGGAGCAGCAATATGTATATATTTAGATTTTTCATATCGCGAATATATACAATTTTTTATTGCGACTCGCAAGCGTCGTGTCTATCGATTTAGAACTTCGTTTCTTACGCTTTCTGCGATAGCAGCAACTTCAGCAATAAGATTTTGTGCGACACCAAGCTCGCTAAGGGTGTTCCCCAAATGCCCAACAACAGCGTCGAAATGCGCGTCAGTCAAGCCGTGACTTACCGCTTCTTTATGGGCATCTCTCATGCTGCGCCCAGAATAATTTGGCGCACCGCCAAAGGCGTAGGTTAAGAATGCCTTTTGTTTGGCAATTTGCCGCGGCATGTCCGTTCCAGAAAAAAACGGTTTCAATAAATCATCAGAAATAACTTTGGTGTAAAAAATATCAACAGCCGCATTTACCGCATCTTTACCGCCTAGTTTTTCGAATAATGTCATGATTTTTCTTTCTGCGAATGGTTGTTGAAATAATTTTTCTTGCTATTTTTTGTACAGTTATTTTTGACTTTTGCAACATATATAAACTGTGAATTTTGAGCAGGCTATTATTTTGAGCAGGCTATTATGTTGGAAAACTTATAACCACCCGTAACCCTGGTTTGTTGTCTTCTAGCGTTATGTCCGCGCCGTGAATTCTTGAGATAGCTTCGACTAAGCTTAGTCCTAGCCCATTTCCCTTGGTGTTTCGGCTTTGTTCAAGGCGGAAGAATTTTTCGAATACTTTATCCGTATAATCGGATGGAATTCCGATGCCGCTATCTGCGATAATTATTTTTGTTTGGTCGCCTATAATTTCGCTAGCAATATTTACTCGCCCGCCCTTGGGGGTGAATTTAATGGCATTATCTATCAGATTTGCAAAAGCTTGGGTTAGTAGATTTTTTTCACCATCAATTATGATTGGTGTTTCGATATTATTGATTAGTGAAATGTCTTTTTCCGCGGCGTACGGCTCATAAAATTCCACTAAATTCTCAATTATTTTATGCAGATCGCAAGGTGCAAAATCACGAAAATCAGTGTTGGCTTCCAGTTCAGAAATTTTTAGTATTGAGTTAAAAGTCCCCACCAATTCCTGCATGTCTTGAATGTTTTTTTCGAGTAATTTACGGGCTGGATTTTCATCATCAATCTTTCGCAAGCCAGCGTCCAGCCTATTGATAATGCGATTTAGCGGGCTGCGAAGATCGTGCGCGATATTATTGGCAAACTGCCCGATGGATTTAAGCAAGCTTTCAATTTTATCGAGCATATTATTGAGATTGGAGGATAAATCGTCAAATTCATCACCGCCACGAGTAAAGGGAATGCGCGTGCTGAGTTCGCCGTGCATGATGGTTTGTGCCGAGCGATTGATGATGTTGATACGGTGCATAACGCTGCGCGTCATAACCACTGCTCCAAGAAACGCCATCACCAAAGTGATGAGCAAACTCGCCCAAAAAGTTTGGGCAATAATTTGTGCGATTTTTTCGCTATTTTGCGTCGTTTGTCCAACTAGTAATACGCGCCAATTGGAAAGCGGAATGACTATCGCCCGTACCTCTATATTTTTTTGTATTGTGCGTGTACCTTCAATTTGGAAACGAATCCAATTACCATTTTTCTCAAATTTTTCTTCCTGCTTGGCATTGGCGGGGAATTCGTTGAGATTGCCCGCGAGTTTTTCATGTTCGCGGTTGACTAATAGATAGACTTCCGAGCCTTCATCATCATCAGCAATTAGCTCTTTTATCCGCGCTTCAACGCCGCTAGAGCCACTTTGGTGATATTCATTTATGAGATAATTATATTGCATCCGCACAGCGTCGCTCACCTGTTCTTGCACATAATTCATGGCGAAGCTGTAAATAAAAGCGAACAGAATAATCACAGACAAGCTAAACAAACCAACATAAACCAGCGCAAGGCGGAAGGTGAAGGTTTTAACTAGGCGGGAAAATTTTGATTCGGTCATTTCTACAAACCAATAAAATTCTCTATCAAACGCAGACCTGTTTTTTGGCTTTTTTCTGGGTGGAACTGCGTTCCGTAAATATTATCCTTACCCACCACTGCGGTTATTGCTGTGCCATATTCCGTTGTTGCCAGCAGCGCGGAATTATCATTTATTTTCGCATGATAGCTATGTACAAAATAGGCGTGGTCGCCGTCATTTATACCAGCAAGCAGCGGAGATTTTTGCTGAATTTTTAGCTCGTTCCAGCCCATATGCGGAATTTTGAGAGAAGACGGCGGTATCGGCACAACTTCGCCAGCAAGCCAACCCAAGCCATTATGCACGCCGTGTTCATGCCCGCGCTCAAACAGCATCTGCATCCCAACGCAGATCCCCAGAAAATTTTTGTGTTTTTCCAAAACCTCTTCGCGCAATGTTTCCAGCATATCGGCAATGACGGTAAGCCCCGCCATGCAGTCGCCAAATGCCCCAACCCCGGGGAGTACAATATGGCTGGCATTTTTCAGGTCACTGGGACTTGCGCTAACCTTGACATTTTCAGAAAATAACTCAAAAGCCTTCGCCACCGAGCGCAGATTTCCAGAGCCATAGTCGATGATAACGATGTTGTTGGTAGCACTGCTCATTTATCACGCATTTTTCTATACACTATGCCGTTTCCAGCTCGTTTTCCTCAGAAATTTCTTCCTCAGGATCGGCGATTAGCTTGGTGATTTCCTTCACCAGCGCCTTAATTTCCTTGGCGGCGACGCTGTTTGGGTCAACTTCCGTGGCGCAGCGCCCCTCCATCAGTGCGGCGGCAAAAAGAACGCGGTTACCCAGCGTAGTTTCCGCCAGTTCAGGCAATTCCGCAGCAATTTTTTCCGCTAATTTTGAATTCGCTGCCACGCGGTTCATCACAATTTTTACGGGTATTTTTTCATTCTTTGCCAGTGCCAAGGTCGCTTTTGTTGCCCATAAATCAGTTGGGCTGGGCTGCACGGGAATCACAATCAAATCCGCAGCACGAATAGCGGTACGCGCCTCGGTTTCGGTGTGTGGTGGGCTGTCAATAATAATAAAATCGCAACTGCGGCGCAGGCGGTTCACCTCGCTGCCAACTCGCCAGCCAGAAACGGCAACAAAAGAAAGCCCAGTATAGCCCTCGCCAAAACGATCCTCGCGGATTTTATGCCAGTAAGAAAGGCTACCCTGCGGGTCAATATCAATAATCGCCACGCGATTGCCTTTTTGGCTTAATGCCACGGCGATATGCGCCGCCACCGTGGTTTTTCCCGCGCCACCTTTTTGTTGTGCAATGGTTATGACTTTTGACATATATCCCCCAATTATTGGTTTATTATAGTGCATTCTGCAACCATAAGTAATTCACACGCGAAACACAACTAATTTAATGATTTGAATATTTCTCGGAATATCTGTATAAAGCCGCCCCTATGACTAATGCACCACATCAAACCCGCCGTACTTTTGCTATTATTTCGCATCCTGACGCGGGGAAAACGACGCTGACTGAAAAGCTGTTGCTATTCGGCGGGGCGATTCACCTTGCGGGCGCGGTAAAGGCGAAAAAAGGTGGGCAATCAGCACGCAGCGACTGGATGGCGATTGAGCAACAGCGCGGAATTTCGGTGACGGCGTCGGTGATGACCTTTGAATATGACGGCAAAACCATCAATTTGCTGGATACTCCGGGGCATAAGGATTTTTCGGAGGATACTTATCGCACGCTAACGGCGGTGGATTCGGCGGTGATGGTGTTGGACGGCGCGAAGGGGATAGAGGAGCAGACACTAAAGCTGTTTGAAGTTTGCCGCCTGCGCGACACGCCAGTTATAACCTTTATCAATAAGATGGATCGGGAAGTTAAAGAGCCGTTTGAGCTGTTGGATGAGGTGGAAAAAACTCTTGCCCTTGCCGTTTGCCCGATAACTTGGCCAATCGGTATGGGGGAACGCTTTCGTGGTTGTTTTAACCTCGCAACGGACACTCTTTATATGTTTGATAATGGGCGTGGTTCACAAATTCTGGATACCATGCAGTTTTCGGGCGCGGACGATCCAAAACTAGACGAGCATATTCCCGCCGCCGAGCTTGCCAAATTCCGCGAGGAAGTGGCGATGGTGAAGGCGATTTACCCGCAGTTTAACCGCGAGCATTATCTGGAGGGGCATTTGACCCCTGTGTTTTTCGGCTCAGCGGTGAATAATTTTGGGGTGAGGGAGCTTTTGGAGGCTCTCTGCGAATTCGCGCCCAGCCCGCGCCCGCAAGCGGCAAGCCCGCGTGAGATTGCTCCAGATGAGGCAAAATTTACGGGGTTTGTGTTCAAAATTCAAGCCAATATGGACAAAAATCACCGCGACCGCATCGCTTTTGTGCGGATTTGTTCAGGTAAATACGAGCGCGGGATGAAGGTTCTACATGTCCGCAGCGGCAAAACTCTCGCGCTGAATAATCCCGTTCTCTTCCTCGCCCGTGAGAGGGAATTGGCGGAGGAGGCTTACGCTGGCGATATTTTGGGCATACCCAACCATGGAAATTTGCATATTGGCGACGCTCTGACCGAGGGCGAGCAGCTGGCATTTAGCGGCATTCCCAACTTCGCGCCCGAGCTTTTTCAGCGGGTGCGGCTGGATGACCCGCTAAAGTCAAAACAGCTTAAAACCGCGCTGGAGCAACTGTCGCAAGAAGGCGCATCGCAGATTTTTAAGCCTCTTGATGGCTCAAATTGGATTATCGGCGTGGTGGGGCAGTTGCAGTTTGATGTTATCGCCTCGCGCCTGCTTTCAGAATATGGTGTGCGCGGTAGTTTTGAAGCTGTGCCATATACCAGTGCGCGGTGGTTGAAAGCGAAAACGCCAGAAAAACTTAAAGAATTCTCCGAGAAAAATAAATATAACACCGCAGAAGACGGCAGCGGAACACTAGCCTATCTCGCCCCCAACGCATGGCATTTAGAGCGCATCGCCAAGGATTTCCCTGATGTTGAGTTTTTGAAAACTAGGGAAAATCAGTAGATTTAGTGGTGAAATCTTATTTTATCTTGTTTCGCTGATTGAGACAAAATACCATTTGTGAATGAGTGTATACCAAAAGTTTTTGATGCTGCTGCTATGGTTAGTGCTGCAACCTCTTTTGTACCATCATCAAAATCGTATTTGCTTAACACAGATTGAGCCTTTCTTATGCAATCTGTTGCATTTGACTTAGCATCATCAGCACTTATTTTTCCTTCCTTCATATCATTTTCAAGAAATGATAGCGGTTGCAAAGTCTGTTCTAATTCGGCATATTCACTCTTGAAATGCCTTGCATATGGAACTTTGTTTGTGGAACGAAATTCTGCGCTTGCATTGGTTACGCGGCTTTGTGTGGAATACTCCCAAGCATAAGCCCCGCCTTCTTGTAATTCGTAGCCTAAAGAATTGATTGTTTCATCAGTTGCCAATCTTTTAAGATATCCAGCTAGGGTTGCTTCTATTTTATGAATGGAAGAAACTCCAATAGTTCGCAAATTATCATTGTTTAAGTTTTCTAGTGTAATGTTGTGTTCAGAAAGTTGTTTTTCTATTTTCTGACGCAACATGCTAATGAATATATCATGCAATGGATAAGAAGAATTACTTTGCAGGATACTATGTATATCTTCCGCCTTAAAGCCCGATGCTTTATAAGTGGTAATCTGTTTTTTAGCATCTATCTTAAACAATTTACCATCAGGCAATTCATTTCCTATATCTGGCTCAATAATATGAGCATCTGGCAATATCAATTTTTCTTTTGCCCCGCGTGACCACCATGTATCAACGGTATTAAAACATTTTGGCATTCCATTTTTTTCACAAATTTCCGCAAAATTAGAAATAACCACATAAGGATTGCCTTCTTCCCAGCTAGCCTCAGAATGCGGAACAACCAAGTGATTTAAGGCAACATGGATAGTGTTACGAAATTCTTTGAAATTGCTCCCAGAGCTTCTACTGAGTAATTCGACTTCGCCACAAGCATTTAATTTAGGTTGGTAGGCAGAAACATGTACAGCAACTAAAGCTAATGGGTCAAAATCATCACCATTAAAAACCAGTTTATGTTTAATTATCTCTTTGTCCATTTTTTAATATTAACATACTTTAATTTACGCATCCCTATATTTTTATGAAGATTTGATGACATTTTGGCTATGGGCTGGATTTCCCCGATATTGAGTTTTTGAAAACTAGGGAAAATCAGTAGTTTGTCAGATTAATAAACATTGTCACAAAACTGTAACTTGTGGCGGCGGCGGGTAGGTGATATGGTGGGCGCAGTAGCCATTTTACAGGTTTGTAGCCCCATGCCCGCAAAAAACAACATAGAAAACAATATAGAGCCAAAAGCAGAAGCCACAGAAACCCAAGGGGAAAAGCTGGCAAAGCAACGCCGTTTTAACAAATGGTTTGAAATTGCAGCCTATCCTTTTTCTGCGGTTATCTCTGGTGTCTATGGTTATTATCATATTCTACAAGCGTCTCTCGATCGCTTTAGAAGGCATGGTTTATTTAAGACCAGGAAGCCGCCGCAAATCAGAAATGGCTAGATGCCGCCCATAAAGCCGATATTGGTGAAATTGATGATATTAAACCGATTATCAGGGATATTAGCAAAGAATTCACCAAAGATGTTGGCGAGCATTTCAAAATTTTTGGCTATAAAAGCTGGATGCATCATCTAAACACTCTTTCTCCAGACGCGAGAGGCTGCGTTATATAGTCAATTGGCTTAATATTTACACATTTTTAATCATTATAATGTAAGCAATTTTTGTTTTCACAACCTATGGGGGCAAAAATGACTTACAGTGTTGACTTAAGGAAAAGAGTTGTTGATTTTGTTGCTGCTGGCG
>SXRF01000019.1 GCA_005792635.1 Rickettsiales bacterium | reverse complement strand
TATTGGCGAGGAATTCGGATTTTGCTTGGCTGGCGAGGATGGCGGCATTTTCAGATTCCTGTACGCGCATCACCTGTCTTGCCATAACCACGGCAAAGAACGATAATATCGAGCCAAAAACGGCGAACAGCACCAAAAACCCAATATCCTTGAAGCGCGATTGCTGCCAATCGGCAAGGAAATCGCTTTCGTCCAGCGTGACACCAACCGCGATTGGCATATTCTGTAGCATTTTTATGGATACCGTCTTTATACTATCGGATGATTGCACCCGCTGCGTATAGATTTCCGTCGGCGTTTTTTCCTGTGCCGCTAGTAAATCCTTGCCGATAGCCTCAGTCGCAGGGCTGTTATAAGGGCCAGAAGAAAGGATTGTTCCGTCGGCGGAAAGCATAATCGACATGAATTTTTGTTTTCCGCTTGCGATGGAATCATAAAACTGCACAAAATAATTCGGGTCAATCGCCGCTACCACCACTCCGCCAAAAGCCCCACCCGCTTTGCTATATCTGCGGCTGAGGAGGATAACCGAACGGCTGCCTTGGATGTAATATTTGCCGATGAACACATCATTGTCATCGGCGGTTCGCATTCGCTCGAACAGCCGCTGTCCGACCAGTCGTTTGCTGTAATCAACCCAGCTTTCATAACCTTTCTTATTGGCGGAAACCTCCACCATCCCTTTGTCATTGAGCATAGCAAGGGCGGTTATTTGCGGCGTGTCATTCAGCCAGTTGCCAAAATTTTTGTCAGTATCTTTTGCATTGGTGCGCTGCTCAATGGCGCGGCGCAGAGAAAGGTCAACACCAAGAAAAATAATCTCCACATGTTCGCCGAGGATATTCGCCAGTCGCTGTGAGTTCTGATCAGCTTCCTTTATCGCCTGCGTATAGCCGTTATTCGCCTGATAGGAAACAATCAAGGAAAACATCACAATGATGAGCGCGGAAAATCCGATAAGATAGCGGATGCGCGGTGATTGCTGTTGTTGTTGTAAAATCGCCATGTCTTTTTAGTTTTTTATTTCTAGTTTTATTATTAATTTTCTCTCATCTAAGTTGCGGTGAAAGTCGACACGCACAGCTATAATGAAAGATCATTATCTCCAAACATGGTTAATTTAGTATGATAACATTAAGAAAATTTGGTTAATTATAGAGGATTTTATGGAAAAATAGCAAATAAAAGTTAATATTTTGTATTATATGAATTATTTGCTGATTTTGGAGAGGGGGGATAGAGTAGGCGGGAAGTCGTTAGCGATTAAACCCGCCCTTTGAAGAGCCTGCCATTACAGCGTTATTTATAATGCTGTTAACGCTATTTGGAAGATTGATAGCAAGACCAAGATTGGCAACGCTGCTATCCCAGCATTCTTTAGCAAGTGGGGTTGCGCACCCTTCTGCAAGAATTGAATGATTTTTACTATAGCTCGTTCCCATAAACCTATTCCCTTTTTTATCTAAACTTTGGCTTGTTGCCCATAAGTTCATATTACATAAAACAGGGGATGGTTTCAAACGCTATCAGCGTGAGTAATGCTAACTTCACAGAGTTGTAACACAACTGTCATCAAACTGTCATAATTGGAAAAACGCGGAAAATTTTAGACGAATTTTAGTGGTATTTTATCTTTAGACTAAAGACTGGTAGAGCCTATTCATAATTTCGCTCCAGCGTAAGCGAAAACGGCTATTTTCGAGAACCGCAGCGGCAGTGTACACGCTAGTACATGAGCAGCGGAAGCGCAGAAAACGCCGTTTGCAGCAAGCTGGAGTAGAAATTATGAATAGGCTCTAAACCTGCGTTCCGCCCACGGTCATTGCATCCAGCAAAAGCGTTGGTTGCCCAACGCCGACAGGTACGGATTGCCCAGCTTTGCCGCATGTCCCCACGCCGTCATCAAGGCACATGTCGTTGCCCACGGCTCGCACTTTGGTGAGGCAGTCAGGGCCATTGCCGATGAGTGTTGCGCCTTTAAGCGGACTGGTTATTTTGCCGTTTTCAATGAGGTAGGCTTCCGAGGCGGAAAATACGAATTTTCCAGAGGTAATATCCACCTGTCCGCCGCCCATATGCGCGATATACACCCCGCGCTTTACCGAATTTATCATCTCCTCGCGCTTCGCATCGCCGCCGAGCATATAGGTGTTGGTCATGCGTGGCAGTGGCTGGCAGGCATAGCTCTCGCGCCGCCCGTTGCCTGTCGCCCGCATACCCATAATCCGCGCATTCAGGCGGTCTTGGATATAGCCAGTGAGGATGCCATCCTCAATTAATACATTACGGCTGCTTGGCGTTCCCTCGTCGTCAATGGAGATTGAGCCGCGGCGGTCGGGGATTGTGCCGTCATCCACCACCGTCACGCCCTTGCTCGCCACCTGTTTTCCGAGCAAACCAGCGAATGCCGATGTTCCTTTGCGGTTGAAATCGCCCTCCAGCCCATGCCCAATCGCTTCATGCAGAAGCACACCACACCAGCCAGAACCCAGCACCACAGGCATCTCACCAGCAGGGGCGGCGACGGCTTCAAGATTTACCAGTGCTTGGCGCAGAGCCTCGTCCGATAGTTTTTTCCAGCCAGCGGTGCTGATATAATCGGCGTAGCCCACGCGCCCACCCGCGCCGCTGCTGCCCGTTTCCATGCGCCCATCTTTTTCCACAATCACGCTGACATTCAGGCGCACCAGCGGGCGAATATCGCCAGCAATCTGCCCGTCAGGCTTGATAATCTGCACCACTTGCCACTGCCCAGAAAGCGAGGCGGAAACTTGCTTGACGAGCTGATTTTGCGAGCGAACATAAGCATCAATCTGTTGTAAAAGCTCTATTTTAATCTCAAAGGGAACTTCTTTCAGCGGATTGATGTCCGTATATAGATGAGTATTCGTGCCAAATGGCGGGGCGATTGCCGCGTGAATATTTTGCTGTCCGTTTTTTACAGCGCGAGCAGTGTCCACCGCCCGCAGTATTGCCGCTTCGCTTAACTCGCTGGCGTGGGCATAGGCAGTTGCCTCACCAAGCACCGAGCGCAAGCCAAAGCCTTGGGCAGTGTTAAAGCTCGCGGATTTCAGCTTGCCATCGTCAAACACCAAGGCTTCCGATTGGTTATATTCAAGGAACAGCTCGCCGTCGTCAGTGCCGTGTAGCGCGTCCGCCACAATGCCCGCAATGCGCGGTTTATCCAGCCCCGTGCGCGTATAAAAAACCTCGTTTATGGTGTTATTTTGTGACATATTATGCGCTTGTTTGTAAAAAATAAAAACACTGTACAAAAATTGTTGCACGCTACGCAAGGAAAGATTACAAAAGCCAACAGTTTATAAATTTGCAATCTACAATCTAAAATGGAATGAATAGCGCGATGGATAAATCATTATATGAAGGTATAGCAAAACCTTGGCAGCTTGGGATGCACGAACCAGCAACTCCTGTGATGGAGCAATTGGTGCAGATGCACGATACTTGGCTTCTCGCTATGTGCGTTGCTATTTCGCTGTTTGTGCTTGTGTTACTGGCGTATATTTGTGTGCGCTTTAATCGCAAAAACAACCCTGTGCCTAGCAAAGTCACGCACAACACCAAGCTGGAAATTATCTGGACAACTCTGCCGATTATTATTTTGGTGTTAATCGCTATCCCTAGCCTCAAGCTACATTATTTTATGGAGCGCGATATTGACCCAGAACTAACAGTAAAAGTCGTTGGTTATCAGTGGTATTGGGGTTATGAATATCCTGACAATGGCGGGTTTTCTTATGAAAGCCGCATAATCGCGGATAAAGATTTGAAGGCAGGCGACCATCGCTTGCTAGCGGTTGATAACAGCTTGGTTGTGCCTGTGGATACGCGGGTGCGCGTGCAGCTCACAGGCGCGGATGTTATCCATGCTTTTGCTGTACCGTCTTTTGGTATAAAGCGCGACGCAATACCGGGGCGGCTCAATGAAACATGGTTCAAAGCCACCAAAATCGGCAAATTTTATGGTCAATGCTCAGAGCTTTGCGGCGTTGGACATGGTTTTATGCCAATCGTGGTTGAGGTCGTCTCCAAGGAAGACTTCAACAAATGGGTGGCGAGTAAGAAAAAATAGATGAGGATTTTTTAATGTGTCGGTGTCGGTTATCGGTGTCATAAATTTTCCTTTCTAACCGACACTGACACCGATAACTGACACAATAAAACTAAACATTAACAACGGAAAACGACTATGAACGAACACGATCACACACCAACAGGCTGGAAACGCTGGGTTTATTCAACCAATCATAAGGACATTGGGGTGATGTATCTTATTTTCGCGGTGGTGGCGGGGCTTATCGGCACGGCGTTTTCTGTGATGCTGCGGATGCAACTCGCGCATCCTGGGGGAACGCTTTTTGCCGATTACCAAACCTATAATGTGGTGCTGACTGCTCACGCGGTTATCATGGTGTTTTTTCTGGTTATGCCTGCGATGATTGGTGGTTTTGGCAATTATCTCGTGCCGCTGATGATTGGTGCGCCCGATATGGCGTTCCCACGCATGAATAATATAAGTTTTTGGCTTCTTATCCCTTCGTTTTTGTTGCTACTTGGCTCGTCGCTTATTGGCGAAGGAGTTGGCACTGGCTGGACGCTCTATCCGCCACTTTCCATGATAGGCTCGCATCCGGGAATGTCAGTTGATATGGCGATTTTCGCTCTGCATTTGGCGGGGATTTCCTCGGTTCTTGGGGCGATAAATTTCATCGTCACCATTTTCAACATGCGCGCACCGGGTATGTCGCTGTTCAAAATGCCGCTTTTCCCATGGTCAATTTTGGTGACAGCGTTCTTGCTTCTCCTTGCTGTGCCTGTGCTTGGTGGCGCGATTACGATGTTACTTACTGATCGCAATTTTGGCAGTAATTTCTTCAATCCTGCTGGCGGCGGCGATCCTGTTT
>SXRF01000018.1 GCA_005792635.1 Rickettsiales bacterium | reverse complement strand
GGGGGAGGGTCCGGGAGGGGGGGAGATTGCTCAGTTCGTGGTAAATCCCCCCCACCCCAGCCCTCCCCCGCAGGGGGGGAGGGAGAAGTAAGTGGCAAAACTGGTGCTTTCGTGCGCCCAGCCAGTGACAGAGTGACCGCAAATTCAGGGCGTTCCGCAAGCAAAGCTACAAGTTCGCTTGCCTCGCTTGTCCCGCCGAGGATTAAAATTTTTTTTGGATGTTGATTTAACAAGAAAAAACCCGCACATGAGCAATGTGCGGGCTTTTCGTTTTTTGTTTTACAAAAACAATGACTAAGCGGCAACTTTGTCATCTTTAGTTTTCGTAGCAGGACGCGCACCAGCAACACCGCCAGCCATTTTGATTTCGCCAGAGAATTCGCCGCCGCGCTCAATTTCAATTTCGCCGTAAGAAATTTTGCCGCGAACTTTGCCCGTAGCATAAATAACCAGCAAGCCACGAACGGTAAGATCTCCCTCAAAAAGCCCGCGGATTTCAGCATTTTCAATCTGCGCAGAACCTTTGAACGAGCCGCATTCAGAAATTTCAACAGTATGAACATCATTAAGAGTAGCATCCACCTTGCCATCAATCACCAAGCGGTCGCAAGTTGCGATTTCGCCCTTTAGCAATATGTCATTGCCAACGGTAAGAACGCGCTTTGCACCTTTGGTTTTTTCAATCGCCGCCGCGATAGACGCCACAGCAGGAGAGCTAGCAGTTGCAGGGCGATTGCCCGCCGCCGCAGGAATCGGAGCAGCAGGAGTGGCATTCGGGCGGAAAGAATTAGCGGTTGGCGGCGCAACATTTGTACGCGCAGCTGTCGCGCCACTCATACCAAAGCTGGCAGGGGTAGCTTGCGAAGAAGCCGCAGCTGGAGCAGCTTGCGAGCTGGTTGCGGTTTCATCATGAGCCGCTTCAACTTGCGCTGCTCCAGCTTCTGCATCACTTCCAAATAAACCTTCTACTTCTTCATCCTTGCGACGAAACATAAGCGATCTCCTATTTTTATTGATGTTTTGATTTATAGATTACAACTGCCATAATCTATAATATCTGCATTCTTTATGCTACAATAATTTGCAAGATTTTCGTATTATTTTTAGCGCAGGTTTTTCTTCTTAAAAAACACAGTGCTTGCGGCAAATTTGAACAATGGATTGGTGAGAATTCCATTCAAAACCCAGTTGGGTGCGAGATGCTCATAGGCTTTGCGCAGCCCTTGTTTAAGGTGAAAACGCGGGTAAATTCGCGCCATAATTTGCGCGGGATGCTCGCCGCCATTTTTTATATGCTCGGCGATGGTTTGCCCTAGGATTTTCCCGTAATGCAGCGCGGTGTGGATGCCGCCTGCGGTCAGCGGCGAAACGATGCCCGCGGAATCGCCAAGCAATATAACATTGCCACGCGAAAACGGCGATACTAAACCGCCAACGGGAATAAGCCCGCCGCGCCGTGCCGCCACTTTCGCATCTGAAAAATCCAGAACGCCCGCCATCCGCGCCACAAATGCGTCGATGTCAGGCTTTTTTGGCATTCTAGTTGCCAGCCCAACCTGTGTTATGCCGCCAACGCTAGGGATTACCCAGCCAAGATAGCCATAAGCTTGCACTTGGTCGAGGAAGCAATAAAAAGAATTTTCTGGCAGGTTCAGCCCCGTATATTCCGCCTCTGCGCCAAGCAGAAACTGCGTGTTTTGACCGAGAGAAAAATGATCGGCGACTTTGGAGCGCGGCCCGTCTGCCCCCACTAGAAAACGGCTGGAAAACGCGCCATCATTCACCTCAATAATACCGTTTAGCTGCGAGGCATTTTCATACGGCGTGTCGTATAAAATCTTTGCGCCCGCGCCTTCCGCCTCGTCCGACAAATGACTCATTAATGCTGGCGTGTCGGTGGTCAGGAAGAAGTAATCTTTTGATTTAAGGTCGATATATTGAAGGTTCGGCGCGAACAAGCGCACATCAGTCACCCGCCGCGTTAAATGTTCAGGCAGCGCAAACTCCTCGGCGCATTCACCAACGATAATGCCCGTGGTGTGCATCCCCACGCCAGCGGCTTTCTTGCGCTCAAGCAGAGTTACCTCAACTCCCGCCTCGGCTAGTGCCTTGGCACATGCCAACCCCGCAAACCCACCACCAGCAATTATAACATCGGTGTAATTTGTCATTTTATGCCGTTCACTCTCCATTGGCGGCAAAACGCAAACCCACCTTGCCAAGCTGTATTTTTTTATTGGGTAAGTTTTCTATCCAAGCCACCAGCCGCGCCATTTCATCAGAAAATATCTCAGGGTTTTGGAAGGTTTTTGCCATTACCGCTGCCCCTTGGATGGCTGACATGAAAGAAATAGCGTGTTTTTTTGCTTCCGCATTATGCCCTAGCTCGGAAAACTGGCTGCCTGTCCATGCTACAAAATCCGCCATAATCTGCACCGCCGTTTGCGCGACAACATCCTTGCCCACATCCATATCACCGATGATTTTGCCAATAGAGCAGCCGCCTTTTGCATATTCCACATTTTGCTTATCAAAATAGGCAGTAAGGGCGATTAGCCTTTCGCGTGGGTCGTGAATATTTTCGGCGAGGGCTGCGTAAATTTCCGCTAATTGTTGCCTGCGCTTGTCAATGGCGGCAAGAGCCAGCTCATCCTTGGTTTTGAAGTAGTAATAGACATTGCCAATAGGAATCTCCGCATGTTTGGCAATATCCGCCAGCGAAGTTGCCAGCAAACCGTTTTGTTGAAATAGCTGGGCGGCAGAATCCACCAGCCGATCGCGTTTATTTATCCCGTTATTTTGTATGTTCATTTTGTTCTTTATATTTTTTTGTGAATTTGGCTTAACTATTACTGCCGATTTTCTAATGGGTTTGTAATATTTTGCAAGCAGATTTGCAGTTTGAATGAGTTTCTGAGGAAGTCTATTGCTATACGCAATAAATTTCTGTATCTAACTGCAAATTGCACATTGGGGGATCTTCTAATGGTAGGAAAGCGGACTCTGACTCCGTCAATCTAGGTT
>SXRF01000017.1 GCA_005792635.1 Rickettsiales bacterium | reverse complement strand
GGTTAGGGTGAGGGTTTTTTAGCAGCTGAAAAATTCCGCTATGTTCAGAGTCCACAGGCACAAGCTTCGCGCCATATTTTTGTATCTCAGACTGCATCAGCTCGCCCGCGCAAACTAGGCATTCTTTATTCGCCATGGCGATGGTTTTTCCGCATTTAATCGCCGCCAGCGTTGGCTTCAAACCAGCCGCACCAACGATGGCGGACATAGTGACATCCGCACCCATAGCCGCAGCCTCTATCACCGCCTGCTCGCCAGCAGCGGTTTCAATGCCCGTGCCGTGCAGTAAATTTTGCAACTCCGCATATAAAGCAGGATTGGCAACAACCGCCAATTTCGGGCGAAACTGTTTGGCTTGCGCGGCAAGCAAATTTACATTGCTGCCCGCAACTAGCGCGAGGACAGAAAATTTATCTGGGTGCTGCGCCACGCATTTAAGCGTGTTTTCGCCAATCGTTCCCGTTGAACCGAGGATAGTTACTGTTTTTTGTGTCATGAAATAGACTTCCTCATAAACTCATTTTAACTTCAAATCTGCTTGCAATGAACCTTCCTCGCTCATGTCATGTATAAAGCATACACTCACTGCGCTCGGTTTTCATTGCTTCGCGCTTTTTTGTTAAAATGAGTTTCTGAGGAAGTCTAAACATCATTATCTCAATCGCGCGAACGGCGCAAGAAAACATAATATGCGCCATCGCCGCCATGACTCTGTTTTGCTGGTTGGACGACGCGGACAGATTTCTGCAAAGCGGGAACGGATAGCCACTGCGGCAATGCCTCGCGCAGAACGCCGCTGCCCTTGCCTGTAATTACCAATAATTTGCGGCTTCCAAGTTTTGCTTGCTTGTGGATGAATTTCACCAGTGCGCTATGAGCATTTGCGGCGGTCATGCCGTGTAAATCCAGCTTGGCATCAAACTCTGCGGCTGGTTGTGAATAGTATATAGTGCGTGGCGTTTGGCGAATGGTGGGTTTTAGTTTAGTTGCTGATGGTTTTCTTGGCTTGTGTTTCAGCGGCTTGGCGTGTTCAAGCTCCAGCTTCCAAATTTCTTTTTCCTCATCGGTTAAATCGCGTTTGCGAACCATATCATTTCATCTGCGAAACAATTTCTTTTGGCACAAGAAGGCTATAAACACCTCGGTTTTTCATATAGCCAGCAAGATATTCCGCCTCGTCGCCCGCACCAAAAAATATATCAGCGCGAACAGGCGAGCGAATTGCCCCGCCCGTGTCCTGTGCGATTAACAAACGGCGGAAAGACACATTACCGCTGCGGCTGGGCAGGTCGCTTTCCATAAACACAGGCAAGCCATAAGGTATATAAGCAGGGTCAATGGCGATGGAACGCTGCGGCGTTAGCGGCGCACCAATAGAACCCACCACCTGCGGCTTATCTATTATTTTGAAAAACACAAAAGACGGATTGCGCTGCATCAGCTCAAAAGCCTTGGCGGGATTACGATATAGCCATTGGCGGATGGTGAAAAAATTCACCTCATCCTTAGAAAGATAACCCTCATCGCCCATTATTTTGCCAAGCGAAACATAAGCTTGCCCGTTTTGATCAGCATATCCAAGGCGTAGCTCGCGCCCACCAGCAAGGCGAACCCGCCCGCTGCCTTGAATTTGCATGAAAAATATCATTACAGGGTCATCCACCCACACCAATTCCAGCCCGCGCCCTTTAAGTGCGCCGCCGTCAATTTCCGCGCGGGTATAATATGGCTTGCTGCTCGCAAGCTCGGCTGGCGCGGCATATAGCGGGTATTTATAGTCGCCTTTTTTCGTGAGTGAGCCATACAACACAGGCTCGTAATAGCCCGTGAACAGCCCAGTTTCCTTGCCGTTATTGGCAATGCGGTATGGCGTGAATCTGCGCTCAAAAAAATCTTTTGCCATCGGCGCGGTCGTTATATTCTGCGCCTCATCACACAAAGATTGCCAAATTGTTGAGCGAATATTTATATCGCTGCCGCTAGTTTCAGGGCGCGATTTGCGGGCAAGAATTGGGCAGGAATTCTTGAAGCTTTCCAAAGCCTGCTGGTGGTCGTCCTGCGCCCAACCTTTAAGCTCGGCAAAGCTCACTGGTCGCGACTCGAAGTGATCCCCACCGCCAGCACAGGCGGAAAGGATGAGTAGTGCCGCAAATATATTTATTCTCGTCATTGCGAGGAGGCGAAGCCGACGCAGCAATCCAGTATTTGCGTTAATTATGGATTGCTTCGGCTTGCCTCGTGAGTGACGATTTGATAGGCTACAAAAAATCATGTCTCAATAATTTTCCAGTTGGGATTTTTCTTCTAACCTTTTTATCAAAGATATAGTTTTTATCAAGCAAACATATCTAGAAATCTACTGAAACTTAAACTGCAATGAACAGCTTTGGGTTGTATTTGTCACTGTATAAACCCCAGCAGCAGCACAAGCACCAATAGGAGCCGGCTGTCCCCCTGGCTGAGGATAATAATCCACAGCAGAATTTCCAGCAGTTATCTTACCAGTTAATGGCAATCCATTATCCATTTTTATATCAATATTATATGCTTCTTGTGCAGTTAGTGGATTGGTGCTATTTTGAAAACCTACACCACCACTACCAAGTCCCATTGAATTAATGCCAGCAAGCACAAAATAATTATCAATACTACCAGCATAGCTTGCATTAAAAGCCCCAGCCATTATTGATGCCCCTTTTCCAATTTTTGCTTTTGGGATATGTGCATTCATCATATCAGCTGTTGTTGGTATAACAGCTACAAGACCACCAGCTGTTATATTGCCAGCAGCAGCTCCTGTTGTCATTGAGTATTGACCATCAATAAGGTTGGATTCGCTTAAATGTAGCCAAAAGACAAGCACCTCATGTTCAAGATAAGGGGCGGTGGTAGCAGTACCCAAGCCCCCATTGCCATCCCCTTTCCCTATTGATCCACCAAGGTTAAAAAGTCCAAAAGCAGCAGCATCGGCAGCTCGCAAATCCCCAGGAATTCCATTGTATTTTAGCCTAAAAGTATTAACTGCTGCGTTGTATTTTTCAATTTGCTGAACTTGGGCGCGGATTTCAGAAGCTTTTATTAAATCCTGCCCCACCAAAACTCCTCCAATTACTAAACCTATAATTACGAGAACTATTGCGAGCTCTACGAGGGTGAAGGCTGATTTTCGTGAGGTCGTCATACCGCTGAAGAGCGGTATCCATGCCATGTAATTGGCTATTCGCTTGTGGTTAGGCATGGATGCCAGCCTGCGCTGGCATGACAGAGAATTTGTTATTTTATGCTTTACAAGCTCAAGAAATTCGACATTTTTCGCTGGTCGCTGGTCGCTGGTCGC
>SXRF01000016.1 GCA_005792635.1 Rickettsiales bacterium | reverse complement strand
TTCCGCTGCGTGAGAATCAACTAAAAATTCTTGTGCATCCGCAGTCGATCATCCACGCGCTGGTGGAAATGGTGGATGGTTCGGTTCTGGCGCAGATGAGCCTTCCTGATATGTGTACGCCGATTGCCATTGCCCTTGCCTATCCGCAGCGGATAACCGCGCCTGTTGCCAAATTGCGGCTAGAGGAAATAGGAAAACTATCGTTTGAAGCTCCTGATGTTGTTCGGTTTCCCTCGCTCGCGCTGGCTCGCGCCGCGCTGATTGCTGGTGGCAATGCGCCGACCATCCTCAACGCCGCCAATGAAGTGGCGGTGAATAAATTTTTAGGCGGTGAAATCGGCTTTTTGGATATTGCGAAAATAGTGGAAAAAACTATGGAAAAGATGGATAATCAACCTCTAAAATCCGTGGGTGATGTGTTGGAGTTTGATAGAATGGCTCGTGAGATTGCAAAGGAACAAAAATGTTAGAGCATATATACTCCATTTCTCAAACTATTGCTGCTTTTGTGGTGGTGATTAGTGTTATCGTGTTTATCCATGAGTTTGGGCATTATATTGTTGCTAAGTGGTGCGGCGTGAAGATCCTTGCTTTTTCGCTGGGTTTTGGGCGCGAAATTGTTGGTTGGAACGATAAATCGGGGACGCGATGGAAAATTTCCGCACTGCCGCTTGGTGGTTATGTGAAAATGTTTGGCGATTCTTCGGAGGCGAGCAACCCTGATACTAACAAGCTCGCGGCGATGAGCGAGCAGGAGCGCAAAGTCGCCTTCCATCATAAAAAGCTCTGGCAAAAATCTTTGATTGTCCTTGCTGGGCCAGCGTTTAATTTCCTGCTTTCCACGGTTATTTTTGCTGGCTTTATCCTCACTAACGGCTTGCCATCGACTGAGCCAGTGGCGGGCAAAATTTTGCCTAATTCCGCAGCGCAGGAGGCGGGTTTGCAGGTTGGCGACCGCATCACCTCGGTTGATGGCAAAAAAGTTTATAGTTTCAACGATATACCTTATTATATTTCCACCAATCTGGACACGCCCGTTGCTCTTGTTGTGGAGCGCGGCGAGCAACGGCTGGAGATTACGCTTACGCCAAAACAGGTGGAGGATGATGACGGGCTGGGGAATAAGGTAATTCGTCCGCTAATCGGCATCGGCTCGCAGAAAATTGAATATAAAGATGTTGGTTTAGCAAGCGCGGTTATCGAGGCGAGCAAGCGCACCTATATGACCTGCGAAACGACACTGCGCGTTATCGGGCAGATGATAATGGGCAAGCGCGACGCCAAGGATATGCGCGGGACGATTGGTATCGCGCAAATTTCTGGACAGGCCGCCGAAAAGGGCGTGTCCACGGTTATCTGGTTGATTGCTATAATTTCCGCCAATTTGGGGCTGATGAATTTGTTCCCCATCCCCGTTTTGGACGGTGGACATCTGGTGTTCTATACGATAGAAGCCATCTTCCGCCGCCCACTCGCCGAAAAAGTTCAGGAATGGAGCTTCCGCGTCGGCTTTTCCCTAATCGCCATGCTGATGGCGTTCACCTTGATGAATGATGTGCGGAGGCTGGCTTCTTGAGTAATAAGTTGCTTATTTTGGCTTCTATGGTAAATAGACTTCTCCATAAACTCATTTTGCTGGAAAATTCACTTGCAAATGAAGCCTCGGAAAATGCTCATGTACTAAAGTGTACACTGCGCTTTTCCACTCCATTTGCTTCGCACTTTCCTCAGCAAAATAAGTTTCTAAAGAAGCCTAATAAACCCTCATGCTAATACAACTTTCAATTCGTAATATAGTTTTGATAGAGGCTTGCGATATTGCCTTGTCCTCTGGGCTGTGCGTGCTTTCGGGGGAGACTGGTGCGGGCAAGTCCATTTTGCTGGATAGCCTTGGCTTGGTGCTGGGTGCGCGGGCGGACACTGGTCTTATCCGCAACGGCGAAACCACAGGCACAGTCAGCGCGGAGTTTGATATTTCGCGTAATATATCAGCAAAAAAAATCTTGTCTGAATTGGAATTAGAAGCAGCGGATAATTTGATAATTCGCCGCAGCATCAGCGCGGATGGCAAAAGTCGCGCTCTGATTAACGACCAAGCGGTGACCACTGCTGCCCTTAAAAAACTTGCGGAAACTCTGGTGGAAATCAACGGGCAACATGACCAAAAATCTTTGCAGGATTCTGGGCTACACCGCGCTATGCTTGACGATTATGCTCGCGCTGGCAACGACAAAAAAGCTGTGGGCGAAAAATATCAGGAATGGAAAACCGCCAAAGATGCAATCGCCGCACTGTTGGAGGAGGTGGAACGCGCCACGCGTGAGCAAGAATATCTGCGCCATATTGCGGGTGAACTAAAGGCTCTAAATCCGCAAATTGGCGAGGAAGAAAGCCTGTCGGACGCGCGCACCAGCATGATGCAGAGCGAGAAAATGTTTGATGTGCTTAACGATGCGATTGGTGAACTCAGCCAAGGGAAAAACGGGGTGGTTAGCGCACTGATGAACGCGCAGCGCACGCTCACTCGCTCGCCGCTTACCGCGAACAATCCAGCCTTTTCCGAGATTATAGAGGCTCTGGAAAGAGCCGCCAATGAAGCCGAGCAAGCGATGTATGGCTTGGAAAAGATAGGCAGTGACGCGAAATTTGACCCGCGCAAACTGGAAGAAATTGAAGAGCGGTTATTTGCCCTCAAAGCCGCTGGGCGCAAATATAATTTGCCAGTAGATGAGCTGGTGAATTTGCGGGCGCAGGTTGCGGAGAAACTTTCGGTTATTGATTCGCAGGAAAGCAAATTAAAAGCCCTAAAAACCACAGAAAACAACACTAAAAATGAATTTTATACACTCGCGCAAAAACTATCCGAAAGCCGCAAAAAAGCTGGTAAAAAACTAGAATCAGCAATTGAAAAAGAGCTTGCGCCACTAAAAATGGAAGGTACGCGCTTTCGCGTTCGCGTTGATGCTCTGGACGAAAATAATTGGAACGCTAGCGGAATTGATTATATCCAGTTTGAATGTGCGACCAATGTCAGCAAGGGAGCAACCGACATTGCTTTCGCACCGCTTTCCAAAATCGCTTCTGGTGGCGAGATTTCACGCTTTATGCTCGCTATGAAAGTCGCTCTTTCCAGCGTGGGCAGCGTTCCCACCATAATTTTTGACGAAATTGACACAGGAACGGGCGGCGCAGTGGCGGACGCAATCGGCAAACGCCTCGCCACCCTTGGCGAAAAATCGCAGGTGCTAGTCGTAACCCATCTTCCGCAAGTGGCGGCGCGGGGAAGCCAGCATTTGCTGATAAAAAAACAAGAAAAAAACAAGAAAATCGTGACCATGGTGCGCGAGCTTACTGGCGATGAGCGCGAGGAAGAGCTGGCGCGGATGCTGGCTGGTGAAACCATCACCACGGAAGCCCGCAAAGCCGCGCAAAAACTGTTGGAGCAGGCAGCGTAAGAAAAAATCTCTAGACTTGTGTAGCAAAATGCTGTACAATTGCTATATGAAACATGGATTGGTAATATGCAACAAGTTGATGTAAGTAGTGGTTTTCCAAAAAATGAGCGAGTAAATTTGCGCTTGGATGCTTTTACCAAGGGGTTGCTTGAGCAAGCAGCAACCATTGATCATCGATCTTTGACTGGCTTTATTCTTGATGCGGCAAGGCAACAGGCGGAAAAATTAATGGAAAAACAAAGAGCTATTCGCTTGAACAAAGATGAATGGGATCGCTTTATTGATGCGATGAACCACCCGAAAAAACCTAATGCCTCGCTACTCAAAGCCGCAAAAAAATATAAAGCCATGAATATAAAATCAGATGACTGATATTTTAATTTCAAAATTGAGCAAAGCTATTGTTTTTGATGGTTTTGATTGTGGTGATGAAAGCCTGAATAGCTATATAAAACAATTTGCCAGCCAAGATGTAAAACGCAAATTGGCGGTGGTTTATGTTGCAATTAATAACAAAGAAATTCTTGGTTTTTATAGTTTGAGTGCATCTTCAATTACGGCTGATAGTTTGCCACAAAACATACAAAAAAAGTTGCCAAAATATCCAGTTCCCGTCGCGCTTATTGGACGGCTGGCGATTGACAAAAAGCATCAAGGAAGTGGTATTGGCGGGATTTTATTGGTTGATGCAATAAAGAGAATAGCTAAAACCGCAGAATATCTTGGCATAAATTCCATAATTGTTGATGCAAAAAACCAAAAAGCCGCTAGATTTTATCAGCATTACGGCTTTATAAAATTACAGGAAAAACACAATCGTTTATTTATGCCAATACAAACGGCAATGACCTTATATGACATTGTTCAGCCTTAAGATTTTGGACGCAAAACAAGAGTGGCAAAAGCTGGCGGAGGAAATCCGCCGCCATGACGCGCTGTATTATCAAGAAGACCGCCCGATTATTTCGGACGGCGAATATGATAAATTGCGGCGACGACTGGAAGAGTTGGAAAAACAATTTCCTGAATTGCAAACGCCAGACAGTCCAACACAAAAGGTCGGTGCAGAACCACTCGCCAAATTCGCCAAGGTAAAACACTCCGTGCCGATGCTGTCGCTTGCCAACGCCTTTAGCGAGGAGGATGTCCGCGAGTGGGATGCTAGGAATAAGAAGTTTTTGGGATTGCCAGAGAGTGAAAATATTAGTTACATATATGAGCCTAAAATAGATGGTCTTTCTTTTTCCGCTCGTTATGAAAGCGGCAAATTTGTGCTTGGCCTAACTCGCGGTGATGGCGAAGTGGGCGAGAATATAACTGATAATCTAGCCACTATTTTACCTCTTGAACTCAAAGGTGATTTTCCACAAATTCTAGAAGTGCGCGGTGAAGTTTATATGACGCACGCGAATTTTGCCGAGCTAAATTCTACATTAGATGAAAAAGACAAATTTGCCAATCCGCGCAACGCGGCTGCTGGAAGCCTCCGCCAAAAAGATGCGAGTATAACAGCAAGTAGGAAACTCAGTTATTTTATATACGCGGTTGTCATGCCAGCGGAAGCTGGCATCCAGAGCGAAACAGGATTGCTAAAGGAGATAGAAAATTTAGGGCTTTGTGTCATAAAACATGAACAATTGAACAATATAAATTCTATCCTCGCGCATTATGAAAAATCGCAAGCTAATCGCGCTAATCTTCCTTACGACATAGACGGCTTGGTCTATAAAATAAATGACCTAGAACTTCGCAAAAGGCTTGGTGAGTTAGCAAGGTCGCCGCGCTGGGCGATTGCTCATAAATTCCCTGCTGAGCAGGCGGTGACGGTGGTGGAGGCGATTGACATACAAGTTGGGCGGACGGGAACGCTCACGCCTGTGGCGCGGCTGAAACCGATAACGGTTGGTGGTGTGGTGGTGAGCAACGCCACGCTTCATAACGAAGACGAAATAAACCGCAAAGACATTCGCACCCACGACACTGTGGTGGTGCAACGCGCTGGCGATGTGATTCCGCAGGTTGTTTCGGTAATATTAGAAAAACGCCCCGTGGATAGCAAAATATATGAATTCCCGACCACTTGTCCAGTATGCGGTAGTCACGCTGTGCGCGAGGAGGGCGAGGTGGCGCGGCGTTGCACGGGGGGGCTTACCTGCGACGCGCAGTTGGTGGAGCGCATCCGCCATTTTGTATCGCGTGGTGCGTTGGATATTGAAGGGCTGGGCGAAAAGCAAATTGAGGCCTTCTGGAAAGATGGTTTGATAAAGAATATCGCTGATATCTTCGCGTTAAAAGACCGCGCCGAGGAAATAGAAAAGCGCGAGGGATGGGGCAAAAAATCAATGGATAATTTGTTGGTGGCGATCGAAAAATCGCGCTTTGTGTCACTGGAAAAATTCATTTATTCCCTTGGCATCCGCCATGTTGGTGAGGTGACGGCAAAGCTGCTGGCGCGGGAATATGTTAGTGCCGAAAATTTTATAAATGCTATGAAAAATTTTGCGCCTGATGCCCTTCTCAATATAAATGGCATCGGTAGCGTAGTCGCCCAGTCGCTGGCGGATTTTTTCGCCGAAGCGCATAATGTGGAAATCGTTGAAAAACTTATTTCCGAGCTAAAAATTGCCGATGCAAAACTTGCACAGAATAATTCGCCAGTTTCAGGAAAAACCGTGGTATTTACGGGAAGTTTGCTAAAGATGACCCGCGCTGAAGCCAAGGAACGCGCCGAAAATCTGGGGGCGAAAGTCGCCAGCAGCGTTTCCGCCAAAACTGATTTTGTGGTGGCGGGTGCGGATGCGGGCAGCAAATTGAAAAAAGCTAGCGAGCTTGGCGTACGCATCCTTACCGAAGACGAATGGCTGGAACTGGTTAAGGTCTAGCCAGCATTTTTCCCTAAGTTGAGTATATTATTGGTGTTTCAAGCCCGTTTTTTCACGAGCAATAGCGTCTGCTATCAATATTTTCATAAAAGATTGATAGGGGACATCGCGCTTGTTTGCCATAATTTTTATATCATCTAAGATTGAAACAGGAAGCCGAATAGATATTGAGCGAGAAGATGGCTTCAAATTCGGAAAAGAAACCCTTACCGCTTTTGACAAATCAAGATATTCGGTCATGTCATGAGTGGACAAAAACTCAAACTCTTCGTCTTCATTTTTGAAGTTAGGAATCTTTTTTAATTTCTTTTTCATACCACACCCTTTCCTTCCTGCTCATATCCCTCGCCATAATTACCCTAACTTGTTTTTTACGAATCGTAAACGCTATCAGCAATTCTCTAAATTCATTTGTTTTGCCAAAAACATAATATCTTTCTTCATTCTGTGAATGCTTGGTATCTGGACAAAAAACAATCTCATCATTCAAAAACACCTCTTCAGTTTCTTTGTAAGTGACATCATGCTTTCGGTAATTCTTTTCTGAATTTCCATCATCCCAATCAAACGCAATAATCAGTTCTAGAAGTTTTTTATGCATGGCTTTAGTATATGAAAAAAATATACGATTGGCAAGTATTTATAACTATTCTTTGGCGATTGGTAGCTTTACTTATCCAATTCTTCCGCTCTCTTCTTCTCAATCGCTTTCAGCATTTCGCGTAGGACTGGCTTCACGCCAACGCCTGTTGCGCCTGAAATCTGCCAGATTTTGCGCTTGCTGGCTTTTTTAAGGGCGGCGGATTTTTCGGCGATTTCCTCGTCCGTCAGCGCGTCGCATTTATTTAGTGCCACGATTTCAGGCTTTTTATATAGCTCGGTGCTATATTCTTTCAGCTCGCCCCTAATGGTTTTATAGGCAGCAACTACATCATCCTGCGTTCCGTCTATCAGATGCAGCAAAATGCCCGAGCGTTCCACATGCCCAAGGAATTTAAGCCCTAGCCCAACGCCTTCGCTCGCGCCCTCAATTAACCCCGGAATATCGGCTAGCACAAACTCCTTGCCGTTCATATATACCACCCCAAGCTGCGGGGTTAGCGTGGTAAACGGATAATCGGCGATTTTCGGTTTTGCGCGGGAAACGGCGGCGAGGAAGGTGGATTTACCAGCATTCGGCAAGCCGAGCAAACCCGCGTCCGACATTAGTTTAAGCTTCAGCCACAGCCATTTCTCCTCGCCCTCTTCCCCCGGAGTGGAAATGCGCGGTGCTTGGTTGGTGGAGGACTTAAAACATTGATTGCCCAGCCCGCCTTTGCCGCCCTGCGCGAGCATCACCCGCTGCCCGACCTCGGTTAAATCGGCAACTAGCGTTTCCTTGTCCTCGGCGAAAATCTGCGTCCCCACGGGTAGTTTGATGACTAAATCATCCGACGACGCACCCGTGCAGTTGCTGCCCATGCCCTGCTGCCCTTTTTTCGCCTTGAAATGTTGTTGATAGCGAAAGTCAATCAGCGTATTAAGCCCAGCGATGCACTCGGCAATCACGCTGCCACCCTTGCCGCCATTGCCACCGTCGGGCCCGCCGTCGGGGATGAATTTCTCGCGGCGAAAACTGACGCAGCCCTTGCCGCCATCGCCACTGCGAATATAAATTTTTGCTTCGTCTAGGAATTTCATGTTATTCTACCAGCCAATATCTTCAAAGGTATTTTTATCCTTTGATGAATCCAGCGAGAAGCGGCAGTAAGTAAAGCCTTCGTTCCAACCTTGCTTATATTGCTCATTAGCCGCCATTTCGTGGCGTTTTTTGAAGCCATACATCATTTTATACTCCCAGCCACCCTCTGCGGATAGACCAGAGTCGCAGCCATCCTCCCAGCCGAGCTGATATTCAGGCGGGCCGCTGGAATCTACCATGTTAAGCCACATCGGACGGCAGCCGCCAATGGCGAGTGGTAACGAAAGCATAAGAATAAATTTTTTCATAAACCCACAGTAACACAAAAAAATCAAATTGTCACAAATGATTTTAGGACTTTCTGCGTTACTTCCTTAACCTCGCCTTTTTCAAGGCTGCCGAGGAGGAAAGGCCCATAAGACAAGCGCAGCAGGCGGTTGACTGTGCAGCCAAAATGCTCGAAAACCTTGCGGATTTCGCGGTTTTTCCCCTCGCGAAGGCTTACGGTTAGCCAGCTATTGCCGCCCTTGGTGCTATCGACCACTGCTTCAATCCCGCCATAATTGATGCCGTCCACGCTTACGCCTTTTCTCATTTCGGCGAGCATGGAGGTGGTGATATTGCCATAAACCCGCACGCGATATTTGCGAATCCAGCCAGTGGAGGGCAATTCCAGCTTGCGGGCGAGTGTACCGTCATTGGTGAGCAGCAGCAAGCCTTCCGAGTTCAAATCCAGCCGTCCGATTGAAATTACCCGCGGCATGGTTTTGGGTAGGGCTTCAAACACTGTGCGCCGCCCCTCTGGGTCTTTATGGGTGGTTACCAGCCCAGACGGCTTATGATATAGCCAGAGTTTTGTTTCGTCGCGGGCTTGCAAAAGTTTCCCGTCCACCACCACCGCGTCTTTTTCCGTAACATTCAGGGCGGGGGAGAGGATTTTCTTGCCATTGACCTTTACGCGCCCATCGGCAATCCAGCTTTCCGCCTCCCTGCGCGAGCATAAACCCGCCCCCGCCATGCGTTTTGCAAGCCGCCCGCCAGTTTTTTCGCTGTTTTCTATATTCGTTGCCATATTCCCTAAGGGGTAGCAGCTTTTGCGCTGGTTACAAGAAAAATAGCTTTACTATTTGTTGTTTATAAGCTACAAATAGTGATATGTTTGAGATTGAAGAATATATTACATCTGACGGGAAAAAGCCTTTTTCCGATTGGCTGTTGAACCTAAAAGACAAGCGAGCACAAGTAAAAATACGCGCTCGTATAGCGCGGGCTAGTCTTGGAAATTTTGGCGATTGGAAAAGCCTTGAAAAAGCAAATGGAATTTATGAAATGCGCGAACATTATGGCTCTGGGTTTCGCATTTTTTATAAAATTGTTGGCAGCAAAATTATCTTGCTTTTAGCGGGTGCAACCAAGCAAGAACAAGATAAAACAATAGCGAAAGCCAAGGAATATCTTGCGGATTATGATAGGAGAAATAAATTATGAGCAATAAAAAAAACAGTGTTTCATTTGATGAAACCAGCAAGAAACTGCTTTCTGACCCAGAAACTGCCGCACTATATCTTGAAGAATGTTTGGCAGATGGTGATGTTGAGTTGTTCAAGCTTGCGTTAAAACATGTAGCGGACGCGCAGGCGGGAGGCATGACCAAGCTTTCACAAAAAACCAGCCTAAACCGCGAAGCACTCTATCGTTCGCTGTCAAAACGCGGAAACCCTAGCATCAACACATTGGCAAAGGTTTTGGATGCTTTTGGCTTGCGCATTGGCGTAAGCGTAAAAAGCTTGCCAGCATAAGTTCTGTGAAACTGCCCACACATATGACCAATGCCTTGAAATACCGATTTACAATTGGTTTTTCTGACGCATCCCCACAAAATTGTCAGAGATTTTAGGCGCATTAACCAAATTGTCACACAATCTTCACAATTATTTACCGATTTTTATGGTATAAATGGGGTTGTTAAGCATTTTTAATGGAGGATTGTATGGCGGATGATATTTTTAGTTTTAACCATCAACTAAATAAAGATGAGGTTCTTCAATCTATCTATGATGTAGAGCTTAAGGCTTGGAAAAAAGCAAAAGAAGAAAAGCCAGAACAAGCAGGTGAAGAGCCAAAGCTTGATTCTATTAAAGCAATACATGGTAAATTTTCTAATGGAATTGAAACGAGTGCAGAGCAAGCTTTAGCTTGGTATGCAAGCGGTCGAAATTCTATTTTAACTCCACAGATAAAAGATGATGGCAGTGTTGATGCTTGGCTGGACGCAGATGCTGCGAAAAAACTTGGTGCGGTTTTGGTGCAAATAGAAAAGAATAATGAAAAGAAATACGGCTCAGAACTGTTAACCAAAGGTAAGCGACCAGATGTTACCATTAAAGGGAGTGATGGTGTAGATTACATTTTAGAACCAAAAGAATTATCAGCTTATTTACAAAGCGTTAAAGATGGAAAATTGCAGCCAATAGATACATGGCTAAAAGAGCAAAATATTGGTCTTACCAACATGGGAACGCCATTACCAAATGGCGATGAACAAATCACCATTGAAACTAGCAAAGGACAAAAACGGACTTTTGGAAATGGGAAAATTTCCAAGCCGCTGGATGGGTATTATGGCGATATAGACAGTGTAAAATCTCACGATGGTGATGGGCTTGATATTTATCTATCGGAAGAAAAATATAATGAAATCAAGGGTGGCACACCATACACAGGCGATGTTTTTGTAATGCAGGAGATGGATAAGGGAAAGCCTGATGAGTTAAAAATCGGCTATGCCAAAGATGTTGACGAGTTTCGAAAAATTCAGGAAAGCGGGTTTGCACCTGAAGACCGCGAAAAAATATTTGAAAAGGAACTTGAAGGAAAATATGCACCGCTTACCCAAGCGCAATATAAAGAGCTGAAAGAAGCGATTAAACAAAAACCAGATTTAACACTTGAAGAATTTGTTGCACAGCAGGCACAAAAAGGCGTTGAAATTAAATATGTAGAGCCTACTAAAGCGGCAAATGCTGATGTTTCGCCTGCACCCGCCGCACCAGCACCTGCTGTCGTGCCAGAACAAACTGACGCCGCTAAGCAACCAGCTCCGCAAGAAGTAGCAAACGAATTTAACAGGGTGATTGCTAAAGGCATGGCAGGCGATGATATAGCTTATTTGCAAAGGAAGCTGCATAATTTGGGTAAATACGAATATGGCACGAAAGAAAAAGCAGCTGGTGATGTAGATGGAATTGCTGGCAAGCGTCTGGAGCAAGCGGTTATTGGGATACAAGAACAATACGGGCTTAAAGTAAATGGTAAAGCGACTGGTCAAGTCACGATGGGAAATGCGGGTAACAACCAAACCATTGCGCTGATAGAAGAATTAGAAGCGTTAAACACTTTGGAGCAATACAGCAAAAAAGACTCTAAAGTATCCAAGAAGGATCTGGCAAGCGATCTAGGCGACATAATCGGAAGCTTAAACAACATAAAAGATGGTGCGGCGGCAAGCCGTGTTGTTAGTGAGGGAAGAAAGCTGCTGAATTCATTCAGAGCAATTCAAGATGTGGCAAATGACGAAGCTATTGCGCCGAAACTGACGGAATTAAACAATCTTATTCAGCAAAAGCAGAAGCAAGTATAAAATTCACCCTTCTGCCCCACCATCCTTCATGTGTTTCTTGATGAGTGGCATTTGGGCGAGGGTGAATAAAATAGTGAGGGTGAGCATTCCGAACACTTTGAAATTCACCCAGAAATCGGTGGAGAAGTTGCGCCAGATAAACTCGTTTAACCCAGCGAGGAACAGGAAGAAAAATCCCCAGCGGATGGAGAGTTTCCGCCAGCCAGCATCATCGAGCGCGATCGCGCTTTCCATCACCAGTTTAATCAATGACTGTTTGCAGAGAGCGCCGCCAAGCAAGATGCCAGCGAACACCATATTAACCATGGTTGGCTTCATCTTGATGAATGTTTCATCATGCAGATACAGCGTCATCGCGCCGAAAACCGCGATAATTACACCCGAAACCAGCGGCATTGGCGAGATTTTTTTCTCATAAGCGTAAGTAATTGCTAGCGAAATCATGGTTGAGGCGATAATCGCCCCCGTTGCCGCAAACACGCCAAAAAAGCGGTAGGCGATAAAAAACACCGCCAGCGGCGCGACATCCAGAAATAATTTTAGCTTATGGTTCATATTCGCCAAGTCATAGCTGTTATGGTCATACGATTACAAGTAAAAACTTTGCTCTTGCAGCCAGCGCGTAGCTGTCGCATAATGCCCCTTGCTGGTGGTGGGCGATGCGCCTGTGAACTCGGTCAGGTTCGGAAGAAAGCAGCCGTAGCGGATACGCATCGGGTCATCACCAGCACTAGGATTATTGTAAATTTTCATTTACCAATAAAATGCAGTATGTTACAATCCGCGCAACACCAAATAAAAACAGAGTTGCGGGTATATTAAGTGGATTCTGAAGAAAAACAGAAAACGAGCGAGAAAAAAGATAATGGCGCAATAGGCGCTATTCGCTCTCACACGCCGCAAATATTGCAAGATAACGCCCCTAGAGTTGTGGCTGGGATAAAAATGCTCGCCAGCTCGGTTGCTGTTTTTTCAAAAAACAAACTTTTCTCAATAACTGGTATAGGTTTAACAGCGGCGAATGTTATAGTTTTTGCATTTGGGAATAAAAAAAGCGAAGCAGAAAAAGAAAAACTACGGGAGGAAGAAGAAAAAGATGCTGGCAAACCTAAGTCAGGCGTAGGTCAGCATATTTATAAAGTCCTGCACCCGAGTAAATATCCTTTGGAATCTGGAAGTAGTATTGCGGTTTTATCCAGCGGGTTTTGGGCTGCGTCTGGCTTGTTTGGCAATGGTGGATTTTCCGCAGGTCGTTTAGTGGGCGGGGCTTTGAGCATTGCTTCTGATGCCAATATTGCCCTGACCAAAGAAAAAATTGGTGACCCGCAGGCGAACCATCACCCAGAAGGCAGCGTTGATTATTACCTAACCGAAATGAAAAACCGCCCTGTTTTGCTTTCTTCTTTGCTCAATTTGGGTAGTGATGTTGCGATGGTGATTGGTGGCGCGCATGAATTTCGTAAAGGCAGGGAAATCAATACTTTGCTCATGGGTACGGCACTGCTCACTGCGAATTTATTTCAGGCAATATTTGTAAATAAAAATGATTACAATATTGAGAAAAAAGAAATTTTTACCGAAAGTAAAAATCACTCGGAAAATATTGAAAATCAAGCCAACCCCAGCTGGCAAGGTAGAACAAAAAAATCCGATTTGCTATATAGTCACAGCATATAGTGGACTTTCTCACAAACTCATTTGCAACTAGAAAATTTACCTGTTAATAATGCGCTATGACTGAAAACACCACCAGCAGCGAATACCGCGTTCTGGCGCGAAAATATCGCCCTGCCAATTTTGATGACCTGATTGGGCAGGAAGTTTTGGTGCGTACGCTCTCCAACGCTATAAAATCCAACCGCATTGCCCATGCTTTTGTGCTGACTGGAATTCGCGGGATTGGCAAAACCACCACGGCGCGGATTATCGCCCGTGCGCTGAATTGCATCGGCGCGGACGGCAAGGGTGGCGCGACCATAGCCCCCTGCGGCGTGTGCAGCAATTGCAAAATGATCGCCGAGGATCGCCATGTTGATGTGCTGGAAATGGACGCAGCGAGTCATACGGGCGTGGATGCGATTCGTGATTTGATTGAGACTGTGCGCTATTTGCCGACTTCGGCGCGTTATAAAATATACATCATCGACGAAGTTCACATGCTTTCCAACAATGCGTTTAACGCGCTGCTCAAAAC
>SXRF01000015.1 GCA_005792635.1 Rickettsiales bacterium | reverse complement strand
GACGATCAGCACGGCACGGCTATCATCTGTGCGGCGGCACTAATCAATGCGGCGCATCTGACTGGGCGCAACCTGAAAGATATTAAGGTGGTGGTGCTTGGCGCGGGTTCGGCGGGGATTGCTTGTCTTGAGCTGATTAAGCGCATGGGCATTAAACATGAAAATGCTTTGCTGGTTGATAAAACGGGCGTGATTTACGAGGGGCGCACCGAAAGCATGAACCAGTGGAAATCCGCACATGCTGTAAAAACTGACAAGCGCACTCTTTCTGACGCTCTGAACGGCGCGGATATGTTCATGGGGCTGGCGGGGAAAAACGCAGTTAGCAAAGAGCAAGTTGCTACCATGGCGAAAAATCCGATTATTTTTGCGATGGCGAACCCTGACCCAGAAATCACGCCTGAAGATGTTCGCAGTGTTCGCTCTGATGCGATTATGGCGACTGGTCGTAGCGATTATCCAAACCAAGTGAATAATGTTATGGGTTTCCCATATATTTTCCGTGGTGCGCTTGATGTTCGCGCTTCGCAGATTAACGAAGAAATGAAAGTTGCGGCGGCGGAAGCTATTGCGGCTCTTGCCCGCGAAGATGTTCCTGAGGAAGTTTCCGCGGCTTATGCTGGGCGCAAGATGGAATATGGCAAGGAATATATTATTCCCGCGCCGTTTGACCCGCGGCTGATGACCACCGTTCCTGTTGCCGTGGCGCAAGCTGCGATGCGTACGGGCGTGGCTCGCAAGCCAATCACCGATTTTGTGGCGTATAAGCAAGAGCTAGCGGCGCGGCGCGACCCGACAGCGAATTCTATGCAGCATATTTTTGATAAAGTTCGTGAAAACCCGCAGCGCATAATTTTTGCTGAAGGTGAGGAAGAAAAAATCATCCGCGCTGCTGTGCAGTGGCGCGATAATGGTTATGGCGAACCAATCCTTGTCGGGCGGGTTGAGCGCATCCATGAGCTAATGAAAAAAATGGGAGTTATCGATTATCAAAATATCGAAATCGCTAATGCGGCGGTGAGCGAGCATGTCGACGCTTATATTGATTACCTATATCCGCGCTTGCAACGCATTGGTTATCTCTATCGTGATGTTGCCCGTATGGTGAAAAATGACCGCGATATTTTTGCTTCTTGTATGTTGGCAATGGGGCATGGTGACGCGCTGATGACGGGGCTTACCCGCAATTACAATGTGTCTTTGGATAATGTAAAACGGGTTATTGACACCAAGCAGGACGAATTCCTGTTCGGAATTTCTTTGGTGGTGGCGAAGGGAAAAACTATTTTCTTCTCCGACACCACGGTGCAGGAATTGCCAGATGCGCAGCAGCTAGCGCAGATTGCGGTTAAAACAGCGGCGAAAGCTCGTCAAATGGGGCATGACCCACGGGTTGCGTTGCTTTCATATTCAACTTTCGGTAACCCGATGGGCGATAAATCGGATCGTATCCGCGATGCGGTTAAAGTTCTGGATGGCATGAATGTTGATTTTGAATATGACGGCGAAATGTCCGCTGGTGTGGCTTTGAATAAAGATTTGATGAAGCTCTATCCGTTCTGCCGCCTTTCTGACACGGCGAATATTCTGGTGATGCCTGCTTTGCACTCGGCGCATATTGCCTCTAACATGTTGCAGGAACTGAGTGACGGTGTGACCATCGGGCCAATTCTAATGGGGCTTACTCGCCCTGTACAGATTGTGCAGATGGGAGCAACTCTTTCGGAAATGCTTAACCTCGCCGCCATCGCTGCGATGGAAGCAATCGCCGAAAAGCAAACCAAAGTAACCCCAATCGCTAAGGGGAAGAAGGCGAAGGCTTAAATGGTCATAGGTATTCGGTCATGGGTCATGGGAGTTGAACTCATGACCCATGACTCATGACCAAATTGAATTTACATACTCAATATTAGAGGACACCACAATGACCCTATCCATCACCGCATCACTTACCCCAGAATATAAGGCTATTTTAACGCCTGATGTGCAAAAATTTGTAGAAAAACTGGCGGAGAAATTTACTGCTCGTAAAGACGAGCTTCTTAAAAAACGCATAGAAAAACAAAAATGGTTGGATGCGGGGAATCTGCCTGATTTCCTGCCTGAAACCAAGCATATCCGCGATGATTTGAGCTGGAAAGTTGCGCCTATCCCACAGCCTTTGCAAGACCGCCGCGTGGAAATCACAGGACCTGTGGAGCGCAAAATGATCATCAACGCGCTTAACTGCGGCGCGAAAGTGTTCATGGCAGATTTTGAGGATTCGCTAACGCCAACTTGGCAAAGCATCATGGACGGGCAGGTGAATTTACGCGATTATGTTGATGGAACAATTGCTTATACAAGCCCAGAAGGTAAGCATTATACGCTAAATAAAGAAATCGCCACTCTGATTGTTCGCCCTCGTGGTTGGCATCTGGATGAAAAACATGTTTTGCTAAATGGCAAGCCAATTGCTGGTGCGTTCATGGATTTTGGCGTTTATTTTTATCTGAATGCGAAAAAACTCCTAGAGCGCGGGCTTGCGCCGTATTTTTATCTGCCAAAGCTGGAAAGCCACGAAGAAGCAGCACTGTGGGCGGATATTTTTGACTTTTCGGAAAAAGAGCTTTCTTTGCCAAAAGGCACAATCAAAGCGACCGTGCTTATTGAAACCATCGTTGCCGCTTTTGAGATGGAAGAAATTCTTTTTGCCCTGAAAGACTATTGCGTAGGTCTTAACTGTGGACGGTGGGATTATATTTTTAGCTTCATCAAAAAATTCAGCAAACGCCCTGATTTTGTTCTGCCTGACCGTGCAAGCGTCCTGATGACTACGCATTTCCTGCGTTCTTATTCTCTCCTGCTCATCCAAACAACGCACAAGCGCGGCGCGTTTGCCATGGGCGGCATGAGCGCGTTTATTCCAGTTAAAAACGACGAAGCAGCTAACGAAAAAGCTTTCGCTATGGTTCGCGCTGATAAAGAGCGCGAGGCAGGTGATGGGCATGACGGAACATGGGTGGCACATCCAAATCTTGTGCCTGTTGCCATGGAGGTTTTTAACCGCCTGATGCCAACGCCAAACCAAGTTTCTCGCCAGCGTCCTGATGTGAGCATTAAAGCTAGCGATATGCTGGCGATTCCTGAAGGCAAAATCACCGAGGCGGGACTGCGCAATAATATCAGTGTTTCCGTGCAATATCTGGCATCGTGGCTGAACGGCGTGGGCTGCGTACCGATTTTCAATTTGATGGAAGAAGCGGCAACGGCGGAAATCGCCCGCTCGCAAATTTGGCAGTGGATTCACCATGATAAAGGTGTGCTGGATGATGGTCGCCCAGTGACCATTTCGCTTTATGAGCAGTTGCTCGCCGAGGAGCTAGCAAAACTGCCAGCTAGCGACCTGCCATACGAACGCGCGGCGGCGTTGCTTACTGACCTAGTAGCACCGCCAGAATTTGCAGAATTTTTGACCTTGCAAGGTTACGAGCAACTTTCAGAAAAACTAGCGGCTTAGCTCTGGCTTGAATATCTGCATTAGCCTTCCTAGCCAACCGCCTGCTTCTTCTAGTGGCGGCGGCAGGGTGTCTTGACTTTTTGAAAATTTATTTGCCCAGCCGATATCGACCTTATGCTGAAAATTTTCGGAAAGATCGTGGATTAAGTGATCCGCTCCACCCATTGGTAGGTCATAGGCAACGGTAATAACTCCGCTATCAGCGTCATAGGCTTGTTCAGGAGTGAGCGGCTTCAGGATAGCATTGTTGAATTCTGGCAACATGCCCAGCATATTGACAATGGTCGGATAAACCAAGCTTGGATGATGCCGATCAGGCTGGGTTATATTGATAAAAACCCTATCGCCGCCATTCTCCGAAAGCTCAACTTTGAACGCGACCGATAACGGCTTTATCTGGTGGTCGGCGTTGCCACTTGTTTCAATAATCGGCGCTCCTGACAGATGGGCGATGATCCTGCCCGCTGCGTTTGACTCCTCAATTATATCCTTTGGATTATTTATTCTTTCAATGTTGATCATAAATTTCTCATTTGGTTATTATTGTTTTGTGTGCGATTTACCCAATTTTTTTCTATTTTTTCCTCTACAGGCAGCAGAAGTTTGTCGCTAAGCAATTTGTCCCATTTTTCCGCATGATAGGGGAATAATGACCTGCCGCCTACGGCAATTCCCGCGGTTAGTGCTGCTCCGCCTAGTTTTCCTGCAAAGATATGAGCGATTGGCGCGGGGTTATGCAGCATTTTTTGCGCGGTAACATTAAGCGCGATAGATGAGCATGTCCACACTAGAGCTTGCGGCAGATGGGTAACTTCATAGTTGTAAATCCTCTCAACACGGTCTTTGTATTTTTGTGAATCAAGGCTATATCCATGACGCAACGCCCACGCTTTTCCTTCCCTCTGCGCGCCTTTTCTGAAGCTAGAGCTGAACACAGGCTCTAGCAACTCACCAATCCCCTTCATCAGGCTGGGGAATAATCGCTGCATCCCGACAGTAAGCGGAATTGCCCCGAAATCACCTATTACCTCTGCCTTCCAGCAATTTTTAAGCTGGCTCTCATTGCCAAGATGTTTTTGAATAAAATCGCCAATGAAGGGATCAATAAAATCCGTCGCCGTGCAAACAATCGTGTGGTTGAGCGTATAAGCAATGTCCGCCGCTTTTTCTTGCGGAGTTTTAGCTGCTTCCAGCTCTTGCGGCGTTTTTTCTTCCTTTTGCTTCATTGCGAATGATTATCATTCGCATCATCAAAAGTCAACTATTAGTAACCTTAAGATGTTTATTCCATTAATCAGGTCATGGAATTTGCTAGTTTTTCTGCACAAATATGCTGATTTCTTGGCTGGTTACGGCGTCAGATTTGCTTTCCTTAACGCCAATTTTATTGGCGTCAACGCCTAGTTTATTGAGCTTTGAAACCACTGCCAGCAGGTTGGCGGCATGAACACTGTCCGCCCGCCCGTCTTGAGTTTCATTCATCGGGGTAACCGATTCAACAGCGTAGCTAGCGTCTATTTTCCCTCTGGCGACAGAATCAACCACAGTTTTTAGCGCATTTTCAAAATAAACATTCTTTTGATTAAAGCGAATAACCAGCACTGGCTTTGCCGATTCTATAGCGGAAAACTGGCTATTTTCCTGCGCTTTACTGCTCATTGGCGTAATTAACGCCGCCGCGCAAAGCAAGGCAGCAGCGGCTAATACGGTGGTTTTACCAGTGTTTTTCAAGCTATGCTTGCCCATTCTATTTCCCCAATATTTAAGTTATGTCGCAAAGACTGTAAAATATCATAGATTACAAGTCAATTTATAGATAAAAAAACCACAGATAAAAAACTCTTGTGTTTTATAATAAATTGGTTAGATTGCCGCCTCTTGCATCTGCAATGGACCCATAGCTCAGCTGGATAGAGCATTTGACTACGAATCAAAAGGTCGGGCGTTCGAATCGCTCTGGGTCCACCATATCTTCATAATATATGATAAATTTCTGATAGAAGTTCGTTGCAACAATTGCGAAAGCGTATTATTACTCCGAGTTATGACCAAAACAGCAAAAAAATTAATCCCTGCAAAAACATCGGCTAAACCATCGGCAAAGCCGCTGTTCAAGCGCGTTCTTCTCAAAATTTCTGGCGAAGCTTTGATGGGCGATATGGGCTATGGGCAAGACCCAAAGGTAATTGAGCGCATTTCCCGCGATATAAAACAAACCATGGAAATGGGCGTTGAAGTTTGCCTTGTCGTTGGTGGCGGCAATATATTTCGCGGCATTCAGGGGGCAGCAAATGGCATGGAACGCGCCAGTGCCGATTATATGGGGATGCTGGCGACTGTTCTTAACGCGCTGGCGATTCAAAATACTCTTGAGCGCATGGGCGTTGATACCCGCGTGCTTTCAGCGATTAACATGATGCAGGTTTGCGAACCATATATCCGCCGTCGTGCGGAACGCCATATCCAGCGCGGGCGCGTGGTGATTTTCGCAGCGGGAACGGGTAATCCGTACTTCACCACGGACACTGCGGCCGCCCTTCGCGCTAATGAAATGGGTTGCGATTTGCTGATGAAAGGCACGCAGGTGGACGGCGTTTATTCCGCCGATCCGCGCAAAGACAAAAAAGCCAAGCATTTTGATCGGCTTACCTATCATGAAGTGCTGGTGAAAGATTTACAGGTTATGGATCAATCGGCGATTTCGCTGGCGCGGGAAAACCAAATACCTATTATGGTTTTCTCTATCCATGAAGCAGGCGGACTGGCGGAAGCGGTCTGCGGCAAGGGGAAATTTACTTTAATTGCAGATGCGTAGTTCGTATTAATTACGGACTACTAACTACGGACTACGAATTACGAGGAAACAATGACCGCAGACTTAAACGAACTTCGCCGCCGCATGGAAGGCGCACTGAAATCACTCCACACTGAATTTGGCGGGTTGCGCACTGGACGGGCTAATTCTAGCTTGCTGGAGCATATTCAGGTGGAGGCGTATGGCAGCATGGTCGCGCTTAACACCGTTGCTAATATCAGCATTCCAGAACCGCATCTGTTGGCTGTGCAGGTGTGGGATAAAGGCACGGTAAAATCGGTTGAAAAAGCTATCAATGCCGCGGGTTTAGGCTTGAACGCCGCAGCGGACGGGCAGATTGTTCGCGTACCAATTCCGCCACTTTCACAGGAACGCCGCGTGGAGCTAACCAAAATCGCTGGGAAATACGGCGAAAACGCCAAGGTTGCCGTGCGTAATGTGCGCCGCGAAGGCATGGACACCCTTAAAAAACAAGAACATGACAAAGAAATTTCTAAAGACGAACACGCAAAGCAAAGTGAGCTAATCCAAAAACTTACCGATGAATTCATCAAAAAAATTGATGAGGCGCAAGCGGTGAAGGAAAAAGAAATTCTTGGGAACTAGCTATTGTGGCTAAAGCCTTACCGCAACATATCGCCATTATCATGGATGGCAATGGCAGGTGGGCAAAGGCTCGCGGTTTGCCACGAAGTCACGGGCATAAAAAAGGCGCGGACGCACTGCGCCGAACCTTGGATAGCTGCGAAGCGGCGGGCGTTTATTACCTCACGATTTATGCTTTTTCCGCGGAAAATTGGAAACGCCCGCAAGAAGAAATATCGGAATTGATGCAGCTTTTGCAGCATTATCTGCATCAGGAGCTGGATAATTTTTACCAGCGCGGTGTGCGCCTGCGCTTTATCGGTGATTTATCAATGCTTGACGCGGAAATCCGCGAACAGCTTGAATATTCAGCAAAACTTACCGCGAAAAACACGGCTTTTAACTTAACCATCGCGCTCAGCTATGGCAGCAGGCAGGAAATACTGCGCACCGCCAAAAAATTGGTGGAAAAAGCGGTGGGCGGAGAAATTTCGTCAAGTGATATAAGCGAGCAAATCTTTGAAGAAAATTTGGACACAACAGGGCTGCCCGAACTGGATTTGCTGATTAGAACGGGCGGCGAAAAACGGCTTTCCAACTTCCTGCTTTGGCAATCTGCCTATACAGAGCTGTATTTTTCTGATACTCTGTGGCCAGATTTTGACAAGGCGGATCTCTCCTCCGCACTAAACGATTTCAGCAAGCGGGAACGACGATACGGAACAACGGGATAGCCATGTTATTGTTTAGCCAACAATTTCAACGCCGCTGAAGAAGAAAGAAATTTCAGCCGCTGCGTTTTCAGGGCTGTCAGAGCCATGAACCGAGTTGCGCTCGATGCCTTCGCCAAAAAGTTTGCGGATAGTTCCTGCCTCTGCTTTCGCTGGGTCAGTTGCGCCCATGATTTCGCGGTTTTTAAGAACAGCGTTTTCGCCTTCCAAAACCTGCACAACAACTGGCGCAGAAACCATATATTCCACCAACTCATCATAAAACGGACGATCTTTATGAACCGCATAAAACTCGCGGGCTTGCAAACGAGACATCCGTAGGCGTTTTTGCGCTACAATGCGAAGACCGTTTTCTTCAAATACTGCGTTGATCTTACCAGTAAGATTGCGTTCGGTTGCATCTGGTTTAAGAATAGAGAAAGTGCGCTGTTTAGCCATGGTTATACCCCTGCAAAAAGTTGAAAAATCATAAAATCTTGCGCGGTGTATAATGCTAAATCAATTAAAACGCAACTAGATTTCTAAAAGAAGTCTATTTCCCAGAAAAACTAACCGCATTGCCCATGTAATTCAGCATATTATTTTCCAGCTTGGCGTTTAGCATATCCATCATTTCCGCTATTAGCTTTTCGTAGGCAGCGCGGCGAGCATTAACGCTAGCATTTTCGGGGATGGTGATGCTACGCATGACGCTGACCGAGGTATTGGCTTCTGAAAGTGCCTCGCCGCCATATAGGCGCATTTCCACCTCAAGTTTCGCGTCAAAGCGTTTATCCTGCTCAACGGTGAACACGCCTTTTACGCCCTTGCTGGTTGGCAAATCAGTGCTGGTAACTGGTGCGTCGAGAATGGTTATTTGCAGCAGCTTATCCGAACCCGTCGCCCGCAAGCGATCCTTCACCCAGATATGCATAGCATCCGCAGGCGTATAGGGCATAAGATGCTCAATATTCGGAGCTTTATATGGTGATTTATAAGCATCCACCACCTCAATATTCGCCACATTAACCTTTATAATTGGCAGCTTGGTGAAGCTTAATTCATTCACTTTTGGCGGTGGTGGTGCGTCGCAAGAAGCTAGCAACAATGCGCAGCTAACAATAAAACCACGAGCTATTAATTTAAGCATATTTTTCTCCATATTTTTATTTTTGCAGAGAGTATCACTATCACATGCTGCGAATTATTTCACGCATTTTTTTGCGATCTGCATCACCCAGCGGCAGCAATCCGCGCTCGGTTATATAGCCGTCCTCACCGATAGCATTTTCGCTGGTTAGCTCTTTTAAGAATTCGGCAACGCCAGCAACCATGCCGATATGCTGTTTTTTCGCATAAACGAATAAGCTGCGCGACACGCTGTATTTCCCTGATTCAATGCTGTCAAAGCTGGGCAGCACGCCGTCTATCCTGCTTGGCTGCACCTTTCCCGAATTTTCCTCCACAAAGCTGTAACCTAAAATTCCAAGTGCTTTTTCATTAGAAAATAGTTTTTGCACGATGATGTTGTCATCCTCACCAGCTTCCACGAATTTTCCGTCCTCGCGCAGAAGATGACACATTTTTTTGCGGGTTTTTTCGTCCGCATAAGCTTTTTCAAATTCCTTGATTTGTTCGCAGCCCTTTTCCATCGCTAGCTCCACGAAGGCATCCCGCGTTCCCGAAGTGGGTGGCGGCCCGTAGACTTCAATCGGGTTTTTGGGCAGGGAAGAATCTATCTCGTTCCATGTTTGATAGAAATTTTTGACAAGCTTGCCGCCCGCATCTGGCACTTCACGGGCAAGGGCGAGGAATAAAGTTTTTTTGCTAATATTTAGTATCGGCGTGCCTTTTTTTGCCGCTAGAACAATGCCGTCATAACCGATGGCAATTTCAGCAATATCGGTGACTCTATTGCGTTTGCATAAATCGCGCTCGCTGTCGGTTATCTGGCGTGAAGCATTGGCAAAGTCTGGCGTATTCTCGCCCACACCTTCGCAAAATAGCTTGAAACCGCCGCCCGTCCCCGTGGATTCCACAATCGGCGTTCTGAATTTTCCGCCTTGTCCGAATTGTTCGGCCGCCACGGTGACAAAGGGATAAACGGTGGACGAGCCAACAGCTCGAATTTGCTCGCGGGCAAGGGTGGGTGGCGCGAAAGCCAAGCAAGAAAACAAGGCAAGGCTTGGAAATATAAACGAAAAACGCATAAAATTCCTTTTAGGAAAATCAAATTAGATAAAGCTACATAATCGCCGCATCATATACCAACAAAGCGATGCTTGCAATGCAATGAGTTATGTAATAATGCTTCAGCGCATACTTCAGGGTACATAGCTCAGTTGGTAGAGCAGCTGACTCTTAATCAGCTTGTCGCAGGTTCGATCCCTGCTGTACCCACCATATTTCTAAACATGACTGAATAGAGGAAAAAATGTTTATACAAACCGAAAGCACTCCTAATCCGCTAACGCTAAAGTTTTTGGTGGGACAGCCAGTGCTGGAAACTGGTACGGCATTTTTTACCAATGTGGAGGATGCGGGGATTTCGCCGCTCGCGCTGGAGCTTTTTGCGATTGACGGCGTTACTGCAATATTTCTTGGCAGTGATTTTGTGACTGTGACCAAAAGTGAAGATAGCGAGTGGAACGACTTAAAAGCTCCGCTACTTACCAGCATAATGGATTTTTTTGTAGCAAAAAAACCTGTGATGGGTTCGGCAAAAAAAGCGGTGGAAGTTGACGAAAATGAGAGTGATTTAATAAAACAAATTCGAGAATTAATTGATACTCGCGTGCGCCCAGCCGTGGCGCAGGATGGCGGCGATATTATTTTTCACGGCTTTGAGGATGGTATTGTGCAACTCGAACTCCATGGCTCATGCTCGGGCTGCCCAAGCAGCACCATCACCCTCAAAAACGGCATCGAAAATATGCTAAAACACTATATTCCCGAAGTCGTAGCGGTGGAGGCGGTTTAGTGGCAAAGCTTCAAGAACCGTTCTTACAATTTGCTAAAAATTTCAATCCTGATTTTGCGGGGTTTGGTGAAACTGCGGCTGCTGAATATCAGCATGAAAAATCAGCGCAGACCAGCAAATTAGTTTATTATAATTCAGAAGCTGAAGCCTATTTATTTCAAGCAAATTGTTTGGAAATGATGGACGCTATGATTAAAAAACATCCAGAAGGGTGTTTTGATATGATTTTCGCCGATCCACCATATTTTCTTTCTAATGGCGGGATTTCTTGCCAAGCGGGGAAAATGGTTTCTGTGAACAAGGGGAAATGGGATAAATCGGAAGGTGCAGAAGCAAATCACGCCTTTAATCTTGAGTGGTTGAAACGCTGCCAAAAGCTCTTAAAGCCAAATGGTACGATCTGGATTTCTGGCACTATGCATGTGATCTATTCTATTGGTTACGCGTTGCAGCAGTTGGATTATAAGCTGCTTAATGATATTATTTGGGAAAAGCCAAATCCGCCGCCGAATCTTGCTTGTCGCTATTTTACCCACTCAACGGAAACAGTGTTATGGGCGGCAAAAAGCCCTAAATCAAAACATGTTTTTAATTATGCGGATATGCGGGCAATTAATGATGGCAAGCAGATGAAGTCAGTGTGGCGATTTACTTCGCCGCCAAATGCCGAAAAAACGCACGGCAAACACCCAACGCAAAAGCCACTTTCATTGGTTGAACGCTGCATTCTATCTTCCACCAATAAGGGCGATTTTGTTTTAGACCCCTTTGCAGGAAGCTCTACTACGGGCGTAGCTGCCGTTGGTTTAGGGCGTCGGTTTTGTGGAATAGAGTTAGAAAATGAGTTTATTGAGCTTTCAATAAAGCGTCTAAAAAACGCAGCTGTAGCACCTGTTTTACAGGATAGATTGGAGTACGCATGAAAGAGGGTGGGGTTGGCGGTGGAAAAACCATGACAGGATTGCATTTTGAAAAGAAAGTTGATTTTCAAGCACTGCTTCTTGGTATAGATGGCTACACCATAAAAAAATCTGGTCGTGCTGGGTTAGATGTTTGCTTTTATGATGCTGTTGTGGCTAGGCTTTTTCGCAAGAATGCTTTTTATAAATATCTGGAAGAGCAAGGAGTTAATTGGAAAGAACATATTTCCAAAAAATTATTACCAGATGATGCCTTGTTGGTTATTGTGCGCGAAACGCTGTTTATTATTGAAGTAAAATATCAGCAAGTTGCTGGTTCTGTTGATGAAAAATTGCAAACCTGTGATTTTAAGCGCAAGCAATATCTAAAACTGGTTTCAAGTCTTGGGTTAAAAGTTGAATATGTTTATGTACTCAATGATTGGTTTAAGGCAGATGGGTATAAAGGCGTTTTGGAATATATTCACAGCGTAAATTGTCACTATAAATTTAATGAACTTCCCCTTGCTTGGCTTGGGCTTCCAACTGGCAAGAAATAATCAGGTACAAAAAATGAACTTGCAGCATCGTATAGCTTTTTACTGTGGATTGTTTCCTTTATTCAGTGGTGTTGCTGTATTCGTTTTGTGGTTAATCACAGGATTTGAATGGTTAGAATTTGCTGGATTATTGTTACTAATTATTGGTTGGATATGTTTTCTGTTTGGACTTTTATTTTTGCTTTTTGGGATAAAAAAACAGAAATCTGTAAATATAAAAACATATTTTGTTGTTTTTGTATTGCTTGCTAATTTTCCAGTAACCTTTTCTATTACTTCTTATGCAATAAAGGTTGAAACTATAAATTATGTAACTGTTTCTAACGAATCTAATAACATTTTAGAAAATGTTGTTTTTATTGATCCTCTAGGAAATAATTATGAGGTGAAAAATATAAATCCAAATACAAAAATACAAAAACAATTTAATTTTCAAGGAGAGGGTAGCGTTAAATATAAGTTAGAAGATAATAAATTTCGTCCATCTTCAGGTGAGCTTATAGGCTATATTAGCCTCGGACTTCCTGCTAATAATGTTGTATTTAACATAAATCGCGAAGGCACTATTTCTGTTTCAGAAGGAAATAAATAAAACAAAAAAAGGCACAAAAAAATGAGCATTACAATTTTTCCACATAAGCTAAATTTTGATTTCATGGGCAAACGGTGGCTGGGCTTTGCCTTTTCCATCGCGCTTACCATTGCTTCTATTAGTTTGGTGATGACCAAGGGGCTTAATCTGGGCATTGATTTTACGGGCGGGATTTTGATGGAAATCCACACCGAGGAAACGGCGGATTTAGGTAAGCTACGGGCGACACTCGGCAGCCAAGGCTTCGGTGAAGTTTCGCTGCAAAATATTGGCGATGTGGCGGCGGGTAAGGATGTGATGATCCGCATCCAAGTTTCCGAAAGCGATGACCAATCGGCGGTTACCAATAAAGTCAAAAGCTTGCTGGCGGCGGAAGTTGGTGGGAGTGTGGAGTATAGAAAAATTGATTTCGTAGGGCCAACAGTGGGGCAGGAATTGGTGCAGTCTGGAATACTCGCGGTGCTGTGTGCCTTTGCGTCTATTATGCTTTATGTTTGGTTTCGCTTTGAGTGGCAATATGGCGTTGGGGCAATTCTCGCGCTGATTCATGACAGCATAATGATACTTGGGTTTTTCGCCATCACTCGCCTTGATTTTGGGCTGACTGCTATTGCGGCGATTCTCACTATCGTTGGTTATTCCATCAATGACTCGGTGGTGATTTATGACCGCATCCGCGAGAATATGCGCCGTTTCAAAAAAATGCCTGTGTTTGATTTGTTAAATGTCAGCATAAACGAGACTCTTTCGCGCACAGTTCTTACTGCTTCTACTACTCTGCTTGCTTCACTAGCGTTGCTGATATTTGGTGGCGAGGTGATTCGCGCTTTCTCCGCCGCTATGGTTTTTGGGGTAATAATCGGCACTTATTCATCTATTTACATTTCCGCGCCCGCGCTAATTTATCTTAATTTGCGCGAACAGGCTGAAATACAAGAATAATTTGCTAAAAAATAGTGGTTGCATAAAACCTGTTTTTGTGCTAATTACTTAACATCCAACGGTCACCATTAACACTTTATTAAGGAATATTATTATGAAAAAATCACTAAACGCAATCGCACTCGCGCTTACAGTGAGCTTGTTGCCACTAAGCGCATATGCACTTGATATAACGCCTGATGCAACTCGCGATCTTGCTGATCCGTCTTACTTGCCAACTCAAGGCAAGGTGCAAGGCAAAACTTCTTATCAGTATGGAAAATCCAAGTGGGATGTGCGGGATGCGAATGATGCATTCGTTTTGGCGGCAGACCAAAAAACAAATAATATCACACAAAATGTTGCTTATGGTATAACGGATACTGTATCGGTTAGCGTTTCCGATAGCTACGGCACTTCAACTGTTGGACGCGGAGCGACATCAGAGCGTAAAGCCAACGGTTTTGAAAACCCAACTATTGGCGCGACATGGCGTGTTATCGACCAGAAAACCAACCCAGTTAGCGTTGATTTGCTTGCTTCATATTCTCCTGATGTCTTCAATGCTAAAGGCGCGACTGAAACTCAGGATGGAACGGTCGCTCGTGGCGGCTATGTAGTGGGCGGCGGAACGGCTGTTAGCTATAGAACCCGTGCATTCACCATCTATGGTGCTGGTGGTGCTGTTTATCGGGGCGATACAGAAACTGAGAACCAAACAACAGGCGTAAAGACAAAGTTGAATGATTCAAATTGGAATTATTTACTATCTTTGCAAACGCAAACTCGCTTGACCAGCCTAGTTTCTTTGGATGCTGGCGTGTCGCATGTGTTTAGAGATAAAGCGAATACATCGTTCAGAAATGGTGCTGGTACTCTGGTTAGCAGGCATGTTAAGGCGGGTGATATAACCGCGCTTAATGTTGGTCTTAATTACACGGTTATTAAAAATCGTTTGGTTGCTGGTTTGACATACGAACATGATATTATAGATGATAGTGTAACTAGCTATGCTAATCCTGCGAATAACATAACAAGGACAGATGACACCGCAAATATTTATGGTGCAAAACTTACCTATCTTTTGAATTAGTTTTTTCCGTATTTAATTGATATAAACAGGTCTAGCCGATAAGATTGGCTAGACCTGTTTTTGTATCTAGTTCTGTCCATAAATTCTACTATAGCTTGCTGCAAATGATGTTTTCCTGCGCTTCCGCTACTCATGTACTCGGTGTACACTCCGTTGCGGTTCTCTGAAAACTACCATTCTCGCTACGCTCTAGCGAATTTCTGGACAGAACCTATAGAAAGTCAAATTGGTGAAAATTATTCGAGATATTGAAACCATAGATAAAAGCTATAAAGGCGCGGTTATTGTGCTGGGTAATTTTGATGGATTTCATCTTGGGCATCGGGCGATTATTGCTCACGCCGCAACTGTTGCGAAGGCTGAGAAACGCCCCCTTGCGCTGATGTCATTTGAGCCACACCCTAAGGAGTTTTTGGGGAATTTACTTAGTAAAGAACCATACAAAAACATGCGGATTTATAGCTTACGCAGCAAGCTTCTAGTCGCTGGCGAACTTGGTGTGGAGTGTGTTTTTCTAATGCGTTTTAATGAAAAATTTGCAGGACTTGGTGCGGAAGAATTTATCCGCGAGGTGCTAGTGAAAAAGCTATCGGCAAAACATGTAATCACAGGCGAGAATTTTTGCTTCGGAAAAAATAGGAGTGGGGATAAAAATTTACTAGCAAAATTCGCAGGCGAGCTAGGATTTGGCTATACGGCGCACTCACAAATTTACGCTAATGATGGGGCGGTGATTTCTTCTAGCCTTATCCGTGATTTACTGGCGCATGGAAAGGTAAGGGAGGCTTCGTCCTTGCTGGGCAGGTCATATCATATTAGCGGGCGAGTGCAACACGGCGAAAAACGCGGGTCGCAACTAGGATTTCCCACTGCCAATATATCGCTTGGTAGAAAATTATTTTTACCCAAATACGGAGTATATGCGACGCGAGTGCAGTTAGAAAATAAAATTTACAATGCGGTTGCCAATCTTGGTGTGAAGCCAACTTTTGGAAACTATGCGCCAAATCTGGAGGTGCATTTGTTTGATACAAACGAAAATCTATATGGTAAAAGGCTGTGCGTTGAATTTGTGGATTTTATTCGAGATGAACAAAAATTTTCCGCGCTAGACGAGCTAAAAACACAGATAGATATTGATTGCGTTGCGGCAAAGAAAATATTGAGTTTCGAGTTTAGAGTTTAGAGTTTAGAATTTAGAGTGTGGAGTGTGGAGTGTGGAGTGTAAGAAAATCAACAAAATAGTAGCTGTATTTCTCGTCGTCGCCACCTTTGCGCTTGACCAGTGGAGCAAAGCGGAAGTGCTAGGAAATCCGTTGTTATCTGGTTATACGACAATAGAAATTACATCGTTTTTTAATCTGGTTTTAGTGTTTAATCGCGGTGTAAGTTTTGGGATGTTCGCTGGGTATAATCAACCGCTCCTGCTTATTATATTCGCGCTGATTATCATTTCTGTTTTGCTGGTGTGGCTATGGCGTAGTAAGTCGGTTATGGTGACGACAGGGATAGGGCTGGTGGTTGGTGGCGCGGCGGGCAATGTTGTTGACCGAATTCGTTATGGCGCGGTGGTGGATTTTCTTGATTTTCACCTAGGAGAATTGCACTGGCCAGCGTTTAATCTCGCTGATTCTTTTGTCTTTATAGGGGTTGTAGTTTTATGTGTTCATAGTCTGTTTTTCGAGGACAGGCAATCAGCAAAGCCCAACAGCAGCACGCAACAGTGAATTTACGCGTGATTGCCAACCGCTACCTCCTTCGCGTAGTAAATCCAACAAATCGCTGTCTATACTTATACTAACAACTGCTTTTTTTCTTCCGACTGGTCGCCCACGCTTCGCCTTCTTAAAACGCACAATAAAATCGTTATCCAGATCTTTCATAGGAAGCATGTCCGCTAAAACGGCATCGGTTAACCCAATTGCTTCTCCGCTTTTATTCGTCAGTTTTTTGCTCATAAATCTTTTCCTCTCTTTTATTCGCCTTGCGCAAACTGATAATTCTATAATTATTGCCACGAGGCGTATAAACGCAGGCATGTAGCCTACCCTCGATTTTACCAAGAGCAACAAAGCGAATTTCTCCATATTCAAAATTACCAGATGGGGTGCGGATAGCATGTTCCCAATCAAGTTCCCACACCTCATCAAAGTCAATTTGATGCTTGGTAAAATTGCTTTTACGCTTTTTTTCGTCCCATTCAAACATGTATTAAATATAGCTATAAAAAATCATTTTGTCAAATTATTACCGTTTGCAATCCTTGGCATTGATTGTATATATTCTTTGAGAATAAAAAACCTACTTAGGGGACGAGTTATGAAAATCAAAATATTACTTGCTGGGTGCAGTTTATTGGTGCTTGCCGCTTGCGGTAGTGGCAGCGTGAAAGAAACGCTGGGGATTAACCGCAAAGCTCCTGACGAATTTCGTGTGGTGGCGCGTCCGCCGCTTTCTGTTCCACCGCAGTTTAATTTGCAGCCTCCGTCGGCAAGTGCGGAGTCGCCAACGGTTGTTCCCGCCGATAAACAGGCGAAATCTCTGGTTATTGGTGGAGGTGCGGCAAAAGAAGGCGATACTTTTAGCTTGAAGCAGGGGGCGGCTGATACGGCTGTGACGCCTGTTAGTTCTGCGCCACTTTCCAAAACTGCGGGCGAATCTAGCAGCAACAGCGAGCAGCAATTTCTTAAAAAAATTGGTGCGGATAAGGCTGACCCAAAGGTGCGTGATGAGCTAGTGCAGCAACAAATATCGGTGCAGGAGAAAAAGGAAGAAGCTGGCTGGTGGAATGTTTTCTCTGCGCCAGAAAAGAAAGAAGCCTTGGTGGATGCTAGCGGCGAGGCGGAGCGCATAAAAGCCAATAAAGAAGCAGGAAAACCCGTAACCGAAGGGCAGACACCAGAGGCGAAGGACAAAGATCGCGGCTGGCTTCGTGAATGGATAGGTTGGTAATGACCAAACGGCTTTTTGCCCTGTTTTTTCTTTTGGCATCTCCCGCCTTTGCTGCGGACGCGCTTCCTATTACTAGCTTTACTCTGAAAAATGGGTTGGAAGTTGTGGTGGTGGAAAATCACCGCATTCCCGCGGTTAATCACACTATTTGGTATCGTATTGGTGCGGCGGATGACCCGTCGGGCAAGTCGGGACTCGCGCATTACCACGAACACGCGATGTTTTTGGGTACGAAAAAATATAAAAACGGCGAATATACGAAGATAATTACAGCAAATGGTGGCGAGCAAAATGCGTTCACTGGGCATGATGCGACGGCTTATTTTGTAAATATTGCCAAGGAAAAACTGCCGCTAGTGATGGAGATGGAAGCTGACAGAATGCGCGGTATAACGCCGACTGATGCTGATATGGAAAAGGAAAAACAGGTAATCATTGAAGAGCGCAGAATGCGGATTGAAAATAATCCTGAAGCCTTGCTGAGCGAGCAAATTCACGCCGCGCTTTATCGCAATTATCCCTATCATATCCCCGTGATTGGTTGGATGAGCGAGATGGAAGGGCTAACCAAGCAGGATGTTATTGATTTTCATCGCAAATATTATCATCCTAATAATGCTATTTTGATTATTGGTGGGGATGTGACAGCGAAAGAAATCCGCCCGCTTGCCGAAAAATATTATGGTGATTTGCCAAGTGCAGCTGTGCCGCCACGAAAATGGAACGAAGAGCCGCCACAACGGGCGGAACGGCGTATCACCATGTATGATAAACAAGTATCGCAGGCGCAGTGGTCGCGGGTTTATACCGCCGCCAGTCTTGGTTATGGCAAGAAAGACGATGTTTTGCCGTTATTTATTCTCGCGCAGGTTCTAGGCGGTGGCAAAACCAGCAGGTTATATGACGCGCTGGTTACACAGCAAAAAATCGCAACTGGCGTTAGCGTAAATTACAATGGTTTTGCCATTGGTATAGGGGAGTTTTCTCTGGAAATTACGCCAGCGGCGGGCATTGACCCAGCAAAAGCCGAAGCCGCCGCCGATGCTGAAATCGCAAAATTTATGGCAAGTGGCTTGACCGCGGATGAGCTGTCCCGCGCCAAGACCTTGCTGAAAGCCGAAACCATATTCTCCCGCGACGGCTTGTCGTCACTAGCCAATATCATAGGTTGGGTGCGGATAACTGGGCAAGATATTGGCTATTTTTCGCGTTGGGAAAAGCTGGTGGACGGCGTTTCCGCGGAAGCCGTTTTAGCGGCGGCGAAAGACACGCTAAAGCGCGAGCAATGCGTCACCGCGCTGTTGCTTCCTGAAGAAAAGAGCGTAAAATGAAGAAGATAATTTTTATAATCGCCATCTTCTTTTCCTTCCCGACCTTTGCCGCTACGGTGCAGGAGGTGAAAACAGCTGCTGGGTTCACTGCTTGGTTGGTTGAAGAACATTCACAGCCGCTGATTTCGGTGAGCATTGCCTTTCGGGATAGTGGCGTTGCTTATGACGCAGAAGCGGAAAACGGGCGCGTTGCCATGGTGTCGGAGCTGCTCAGCGAAGGGGTGGGCGATATGGACGCAAAAGCTTTCAGCCTCGCGCTGGAAAATAGTGCGGTGCGCCTGAACTTCTCAGCTGATTATGACAATTTTTATGCAAGCCTAGAAAGTTTAAGCGAAAACAAAGAAAAAGCCTTTGCCTATTTGGGGCTAGCACTGACCAACCCGCGCTTTGACGATAGCGCGGTTGAGCGCGTAAAAAGCAGGACGCTAGCTGCAATAAAAGAACAGCAAGAAAAACCAGCCTATCGCCTCGGTCGTGCTTGGCAGGCGCAGCTATTTGGCAAACATGCCTATAGCTATCCTGAGTTGGGAACGCAGGAAATCGTTCAAAAACTAACCGCCAAGGATTTTCGTAGATTTACCAGTAATTACCTATCACGCGAAAATATAATCATTTCGGTAGTTGGTGATATTACGGCTGCGGAACTTTCCGTACTACTGGACAAAAACTTGGAGAAATTACCCGCAAAATATAATTCTGAAATAAAAATTTCCGATATTGCTATTCCTGATGCTGTCAAGCAAATCGTCGTTGATCAGGATATTCCGCAGACGATGGTGCGTTTCGCGCTTAAAGGGTTAAAGCGCGATGACCCAGAATTTATTACAGGTTTTGTGCTGAATTATATGCTCGGCGGCAGCGTGTTTGGCTCGCGCCTTGGCAGTGAAATCCGAGAAAAGCGCGGGCTGGCTTATTCGGTTTCTTCCGCGCTTACTCCGATGCGCCATGCGGCAATTTGGCAGGGCAGTTTTGCCACGCGCAATGAAAAAGTGGGTGAGGCGGTTGCTGTGCTGAAAAATACCATTAAAGAATTCGCGGAAAATGGCGTTAGCGAAAAAGAGCTGGAGGACGCGAAAAAATTCCTGACAGGCTCGTTTATCGTAGGGCTGGACAGCAACGGAAGCATCGTGAATTTTATAACTATGATGCAGTTGCAAAATTTAGGAATTGACTATATAGAAAGACGCAATAATCTCATCCGCGCAACAACTAGGCAGCAAATAAACCAACTAGCCAAACGCTTGATTGATGTAAATAAATTGCAAATTGTAATGGTTGGAAAGCCAAATCTAGAAACAACAACCGAGAAAAATAAATAAGACTGGAAAAACCATAATGCTTTATCGTCATCTTATAGATTACTGTATGCAAGCCGAAATCGGGGTGCATGGTTTGAGCGAGGAAGAAGTGGTTGGGCTTACCAAATCGCTTGCGCTTGGCTTTGATAAGCTGAAAAACCGTGAGTTTTTGGGGGCTGTGCCGCTGCTTGATTTGCCATCTCGTGGCGATGATTTTGAGGAAATTGAAGCACTGGCAGAGGCAATCCGCAAACGCTTTGCTCATGTTGTGGTGGTTGGTTCTGGTGGTTCTGGTTTGAGTGGCTCGGCTTTGCTGGAGTTTTCGCCGTGTCGCAGCCCGTCTTTTTCCTTTCTGGACAATATTGACCCTGACATGATGGAAGATATTCTGGCGCGTGCACCGCTGGAACATACTTGTTTTATTGTCATCAGCAAATCAGGCACAACAGTGGAAACTTTGAGCCAGCTTTACGCGCTGATTGAACGGGTGAAAAATGTCGTTGGGCGCAGCTATATCTCTACTGGTTTTATTATGATAACCGAGCCAGAAGTGCAGGAAGGCGCAAACCCGATGCGTTCTTTGGCGTTGGAATATGATATAAGAGTGCTTGACCATGCCCCTGATATTGGCGGCAGGTTTTCCATTCTGACCAATGTTGGCTTGCTGCCAGCCGCCATTGCAGGCATTGATATTCGCGGGCTTCGCCGCGGTGCGGGCAGTGTGGTCGCAGAATTGGAAGCCGCGCAAAGCCCAGCTGATTTTGCCCCTGCCCTTGGTGCGGCGGTGCAATATGGCTTCGCGCAGCGCAGCCGTAATATGAGTATTATGTTGCCATATAGCCAGCGACTTTCGGGTTTTTCCGCGTGGTATCGCCAGTGCTGGGCGGAAAGCCTCGGCAAGGACGGCAAGGGTACGACCCCTGTTCGTTCGGTTGGCAGCACCGATCAACATAGCCAGTTGCAGCTTTATTTAAGTGGGCCAAAAGACAAAATTTTTACCCTAATAACTTTGAAACGCGAAGGAACTGGCGATTTTATCCTTCTGCCCGAAGGTTTGCTTGAGCAATATCCAGAGCTTTCCTACCTGAAGAATAAAACTATTGGCGACATAATGGCAGCGCAGCAACGGGCAACTTTTGAAACGCTGATTAAAAACCGCTGCCCAACGCGCTTAATGGAAATTGACGCGCTGAATGTTGAAACGCTGGGTGCGCTGTTGATGCACTTCACCTTGGAAATAATTTTTATGTCGTTTTTGTTGGAAGTAAATCCTTTCGATCAGCCAGCGGTTGAAGAAAGCAAAGTTCTGGCGCGGGAATATCTCGCTGCTGATGGCGGTAGTAGCAACGAAGCCTAAGAGTAGGCTCTAATATTCATCCCAAGCTTTTTTTTCTTCAGGAATAGAAGCCGCTGATTTCGCTGGTGGGAAGGACGCGGGTGCTATTGGTTGTAGGTTTTTATAGCTAGCTGCCATTTCCGCACGGATTTCATCCGATGGAACACCCTTACCCGCGGCGATGATTGTCCCAAAATCGCTTGGTGAAAAATCCTCGCCAGAGTTAAGTGCGCTGTATAAGCGTTTGATATTTGGCAAGGTAACCTGAACATAGCTGTAAATCATGTCGCCAAAAGAGTTTTTGCCCTGAAGCAAAATAACGGCAAATTCATCCTTGAACAGCTCACCGAATTTGTCGGCAGAGACGCTCTTGCTAGTTTCTTCGTTGTTCCAATTATTGCTCATTACCGCTCATGGATAGCTTTTGCCAAAATTCTACATATATCCCGTGAATATACAGCATTTTAGCAATGTAAGTAAATAGATTTCCTTATAAACCCATTTGCGTGGCTATTTACAAGAGTTAATTATGGTGATAATGATTAACTCCATTTGCCGATAACAATATGATTATCATTATATATCCGTGACTTATAAAGCGCAGCGACTATTAAATTGCCAAAAACGAGCAGTTCTTCTTTCCCTGCCCTTGGCGTTGCTGTCTTCCAGCTCGGCTTTTGCCATTGCTGTTTCGGTGGCAACTGCGCCAACCCCAGCCTTTCCAAAAACTACATTCACGCAAGTAAAACCTGTAAGTTCCAAAGAACCAGTGGTAATGAATGCGGACGAAATGGATTATGATAAGGAAAATTCGTTGGTCTATGCACAGGGAAATGTAGAGATTTCTCAAGGTGATACGGTTATGCTCGCGGATTTTGTGTTATATGACCAGATGGCGAATCTGGTGATTGCCCGCGGGCATATCAGCGTGCTGGAAGCTAGCGGGAATGTTTATTTTGCCGATGATCTGGAGTTGAAAGACGACATGAAGGCGGGAGTAATCAAACAGTTTAAGGCGCGGCTTTCTGATAATTCTTTATTTGTCGCAGCGCAGGCAAATAAGCCCGATGACAATAAAACCGAGCTGAAAAACGCAGTTTATTCTCCATGTAAAGTTTGCGCTGGTGATAGTGATTCCTATCCATTGTGGCAATTAAATGCGGATGATATATTAATAGACCAAGAAAAACAGAAGGTTACCTATCATAATGCTTTTATGGAATTATATGGTGTTCCTGTTCTTTATACTCCGTATCTTTCGCATCCAACGCCTAATGCTGATAACCAAACAGGCTTGCTGATGCCAAGTTTTAAGCAATCCACCAATCTTGGCAGTGTTTATCGGCAGCCAGTTTATTATACGATTTCACCTGATAAAGACCTAACCATCACCCCAGTTTATACCAGCCTAGAAGGGCCTTTGCTAATAGGTGAATACCGCCAAGCATTTAACAATGGCTCGGTGTTGCTTGATGGCAGCTTTACCCAACCGCAAACGCGGGATGCGGGTGGTGCAGTTAATAAGGGGCAAAACTGGCGCGGGCATTTGAACGCTACGGGGGACTTTGCCGAAGAAGGGCAAACCTTCTGGGGTTTTGACTTGCATCGTACCAGCGATGATACCTATCTACGCCGCTATGATTTTAACGATACTTCTCTGCTAACCTCGCGGCTTTACGCAGAAAAATATGATTTTGTTGGTGATGGTGGGCGCAGTTTCGCAGGCATTCAAACCCTAAAATTTTATGGACTGACAGCGGCAGATAACAACCGCTCTGCGCCGCTAGTATTGCCGCTAGTAGATTTCAACTGGCAATCGCCGCGCACTAGCTATGATGGGCGTTTCTCGCTCAGTGGCAATATGATGTCGCTGAGCCGTGATCTTGGTGCGGATAGCCGCCGCTTGTCAACCACTGCGGGTTGGAAAATGCCTTATATCACCGCAGATGGGCAGTCTATTGAGTTTGGAGCGCAGCTTCGCACCGATATTTATTCAGTGTCAAATCAAGTATTGCTGTATAGTGGATTAAACGCAGAAAGCCTTATTAAGGATAACTCGGTTTTTTGTAATAATGGTGAACCAAGTGTGTATTTTTTTAAGAACGACCATATATATTGCTATGATGGTAATGTTGCTAGGGTTTTACCGCAAGCATCCTTGATCTGGCGTTATCCGTTCATCAATAATTTTGAAACGGGCAATATATTGATTGAGCCAGTAGTGATGTTCTCCGCCAGCCCGAATACTGAAAATTCTAACAAAATACCCAATGATTCTAATAAAATCCCCAATGAGGATAGCCAAGTTCCTGAATTCAACGCCAGCAATCTTTTCGATCCGAACCGTTTTGCGGGCTATGACCGCGTGCAGACTGGCTCGCAGGTTAGCTATGGTCTGCGCGGACAGGCGCAAATTTATAGCAATAAATATATTGATTGGCTAGTCGGGCAGAATTACCATAGTGATACTGACAGCAATTTTCCTTTTTCTAACGACCCAACCAGCCATTTGTCTGATTATGTTGGCGGCGTTAGTTTTGCTTATGACCCAGTAACTCTGACCTATCGCACAAGAATAGATAAAAATTCGCTGGCGATGAACCAAAATGCGGTGGATGCTTCGTTTAACTATTATCCTGTTTCCTTGAGTGGATCATACTTAAAGCTAAAAAATGATCCAACCCTGCAAAATAAAGAAGAAATTTCTGGTGCAACGGCGATTAATCTAACCAAGAAATGGCAATGGGGTGTTGCCGCCCGCCGCGATATTCAGCTTGGGCTGATGACAGGCGTTTCTAGCAGTTTGCTATACCAAAATGAATGTGTTGCTATTTTGGGTAGTCTGGGTAAGGAATATACCAAGGATCGCGATATTAAACCTGCCACTAATTTTATGCTTACCGTTTCATTCAAAAATTTGGATTAGTTTTTATGAAGAGTAATTATTTTTCCTTTCTTCTTGCGTTTTCTATGTTGGTTAGTCCTGCTGAAAGCTTTGCAGAAACGAAATTAAAATCGGCAAAATCGCCGCAGAAAACCGCGTCTAAACCAGCGCAGTCCGCACCTGCACTAGACATTGCAGCGGTGGCTGGTGAGCGGGCGATTTCGTCTTTTGATGTTGATTCGCGCATAAAATTTATTGTCGCTACCACGAAAATCACTGATTCGCCTGAGGTTCTCAAGAACATCCGCCCGCAAGTTATCCGCACACTGATTGATGAATCCTTGCAAATTCAGGAAGCGGAAAAAAATGATATAACCATTCCCGACACCGAGGTGCGGCAAGCGATTATGACTATTGAGGCGCAGCGCGGAATGCCAGCAGGCGGCATAGCAAATATGCTGCGCTCGGGCAATGTTCCAGAAAAAACTTTTGTGGATCAAATCCGCGCTCAATTGGCGTGGAATAAATTAATCGGCAAAAATATTCGCCCGCGCATTAAAATCAGCGATGAGGAAATCGCGCTGGCTCGTGGGCGTCTTGCTTCGCCAGTGGCAACTGACAAGGAGCTGGAAATCGCGGTTATCGCGCTGCCAGTGGACAAGCCGCAGCAGCTTGCCGCCGTCAAAAAAACCAGCGAAAAGCTGCTAGCCGAGCTGCAAAAAGGTGCGCAATTTAGCGAAGTAGCACGGCAATTTTCTGCAACCAGTGACGGCAAAAGCTTTTGGGTGCGCCCGCAGCAGCTTGACCCGATTATAGCCGACGGAATCAAAACCCTTGCGGCGGGGGCAATAAGTCAGCCAATCCGTACGGCAAATGGCTTTAGCATCGTAAAACTGCTTAATATCCGCGCCGCAAAAAATGATGCGGAAACTCCAGACGCTGATGTGAAGCTCAAGGAAATATTGTTAAAACTGAAAAACACATCTGACGAAAACGAGGCAGATATTTTATTACAAATCAGCGAGGCAATTGCCAAAACTCCAGATAGTTGTGATAACAGCAGCATCGCCAGTATAAAGGATTTGGACGCTTTCAACATAGAAGTCAATTTCCTGAAAACCAGCTTGTCGTCATTGCCCAGTGCGATTCGCACCATTGCCGAGGGCTTGCCAGTGGGCGGCATGTCCAACCCATTTGCCAGCGAAGAAGGCGTCCGCCTTTATATGCTCTGCGAGAAAAAGCCGATTAATGGCTTAAGCGATGATAAAATCCGCGAAGTTCTCTTCCGCCAGAAATTTGAGCTGGAAGCGCAAAAATATCTTCGCAACCTGAAACTCGCCGCCTTTATTGAGGTGCGGGAATAGAGCGCTCAAGTTAAGTCATTGAATAATAACATTTATTTATTCAGGGCATGGATTTAGGTGCAACCTTCACAAAATCTTCACAAAACTTTCAAATTTTTGTGTTATAAATAGTCTTATGAGAACTCGTCACCTTGACCATAATATTGGTGGTGACGGCAATAAGGTTTAGTAAATGACTGAAAATGAACAATTAAACTCAAAAGACACTTCTGCGCCAGAGGACGATCGAGCGCAGGAGGTTGCGCCTGCACCAAAAAACCCCAAGCCAGAGATGAGCAGGGGGGAAAAACGCTTTGATTCCATAGTCTATACAGGGATTAACTATTGGACAAACCTCATTTTATCGCTTGGGATTTCTGATTATTTTACCAATCTTGCAGGGCGCAAAAGCCTAGATTCTTGGATTGAAAAGGCAACGGTCAATGTTTCAAAAATGCTTGGCGCAAGCAAAATGGCTGTGCATGGTCCTGTAAAAAACATTCTTGAAACCCTTACTTTGTTGACTGGCGGCATATTGGTTTTGTTTCCAATGATGCATCTTGAAAACCATAAGCGCGAATATGTTCATAAATTAAATAAAATGATGGGTGTTCCGCAAACTGCGCCAGATGGACATGAGGAAACGCCAGAAGAAATTCATATTGAAAATGAACAGCCAAAACAAACGGTTGGTGGGGTAATTTGGCGGCGGGTTTTGGCAACTATTGCTGTGTGCAGCGCGAGCCTTAGTCTGGATAAATTCTTTAAGGATAAAAAAAATCTTCTTGACCCAGAAAAATATGTAATTGGTGGTGAGGAGATCGTTTATAATGCCAAGCCTCTGGGCGGTAATAAACGCGCAACGAATTGGATAGTGGGCAAAATAAATGAAGGCTTAAAGCATGTCCCTGTGGTGGGCGAAAAAGTTATTGCCCATCAGACTACGCAACGCTGGCTGGCACTGGCCGCGCTTGATGTGTTTTTTACGGTGATAACCAAGGTTGTGATGAAAGCCACCAACGGCACGAAAAAGGTAAAGCTAGAGCGAGAAATTGACGATAGCAATGACCCAAAAGGGCATGAGGTAAATCACCATATTGTTGTTGATGAGCAAGACCTAGGCAAACCACAGGCGCAATATGCCAGCAAGGTTGGCAAGCGCGAAACCACCATCAAAAAACCATCCGAAAATTTTGTTGGTGGGCTGGGTAATCAGGAAGCGGTTGCTCTGGGTCTTTTATAGTTTCTTGGCATAATTCTTTGGCATAATTGCTTGGTTGACAAAATCTGGTGTGGGCTTCATATATCTCTCATTATGTAATATTTCGGTGGGAGATTGTGTTATGAAATCTAAGAAAAATTCCAAAAGCGGATATTTATTGGTGCTGGCGATTGTGTTGTTGCTTGCTGTTCCGCCAATTGTTGGGCATTTTGCTATGCACGGTGTTGATGCCGCGCTGACTTATGCCAATACAGATAAAAAATAATCACCGCATCTTATAAGCATGGAAAATTCTGAACCAAAACATTATTCATGGAATGAAACAATCCGCACGGTTATTACCGCGGTTTTGCTGGCTTTACTGGTGAGGAGTGTTGCCTTTGAGCCGTTTAATATTCCCTCTGGCTCGATGAAAAGCAATCTGCTTATTGGCGATTATTTATTCGTTTCCAAATATTCTTATGGCTATAGCCGCTATTCATTTCCACTTGGTTTGCCGCTATTTTCTGGGCGGGTTTTTGCTTCTGAGCCGAAGCGCGGCGATGTTGTGGTGTTTCGCTATCCTCCTAATCCGCGCATTGATTATATCAAGCGGTTGGTTGGTTTGCCGAATGATAAAATTCAGGTGAAAAACGGTATTTTATACATCAATGGCAAGGCTTTGGAGCGACATTTTGTTGATGAATTTTCGGATAATGAAAATAACATCGTGCAGACCATTCCGCGCTTTACAGAAACTTTGCCCGAAGGAAAAACCATCACCATTTTGAAGACTAAATCTGGTGATTATGATGCCAATAACACCCCGATATACACTGTTCCTGCTGGGCATTATTTTATGATGGGCGACAACCGCGACAACTCTCGGGACAGTCGTTTTGGCGATGATGATGGTTTTATTCATGGGATTGGTGGCGGTGGTGTTGGTTTTGTGCCTGCGGAAAATTTGGTCGGACGGGCGGAAATCATCTGGTTTTCCACGGATGGCAGCGCGAGTTTGCTAAACCCTATCAGCTGGTTTTCCGCTTTGCGGCTTGACCGCTTTTTCAAAAAGATTGACTGATGAAATCGCTTCAGCAGCGCATTGGCTATCAGTTCCGCGATGAAAAATTGCTGGAACGAGCACTCACACATCCCAGCATTGCTCATCATGGGCTTGCTCGACAAAAGAACAATCAACGCTTGGAATTTTTAGGCGACGCTGTGGTGGCTCTGGTCGTAGCGCGAATTTTATATGATTTATTCCCCGATGAACAAGAAGGCGAGCTGGCAAGGCGACAGGCGGATCTAGTGCGCGGTGAAACTCTTGCCAAAGTGGCAACGCAAATTGGCTTGGGTGATGCACTAAAAATTGCACTAAGTGAGGAGCAAAGCGGTGGGCGGGCGAACCCTTCCAATCTTGAGGATGCGATGGAGGCTTTAATCGGCGCGATCTATCTGGATGGTGGTTTGCAGGCAGCAGAAAATTTCATCATTCCGCTCTGGAATGTCTTGGCAAAAAATGTGCTAACCGCTCCAAAAGACGCGAAAACCACCCTGCAAGAATGGGCGCAAGGGCGCGGCTTGCCGCTGCCTATTTATAAATTAATTGAGGCTGCTGGCTCTGCACACGCGCCAATTTTCACCATAGAGGTTGGCGTACAGGGCTATGCGCCCGCCAGCGCGAAAGCCACCTCAAAACGCGCAGCCGAACAAGCCGCCGCCGCCGCTTTATTGGAAGCATTAAGCAATGGATGAAGCGCAACATGGATTTTGGCTGGTGTTGCTGCGCGGCTTGGTGTATCGCTGCCCGAATTGCGGTGAGGGAAAATTATTCGCCAGATATTTGAAACAGGTTGATGCCTGCGCTGTGTGCGGCGAAAAATTTGCTGGAATACGCGCTGATGATGGCCCTGCATGGCTTACCATTGTTGTCGTTGGGCATATACTCGCGCCGATACTTTTAGAAATTGTTCCTGATTCCAGCTTGCCCAGCTATGTTTTTATGATTGCCATTCCTTTATTCGCTCTCGCTCTTGCAATGTTGATTTTGCCGCGGGCGAAAGGGATTTTTATTGGCGTGTTATGGAGAATGGGTAAAACATAACGAATATCTTGAATTATAAAGTTATTAATGCTATAATCTCGTTCACGGAGAACATTGTCACATACGATGTCACAAAAATGTCACGGTAATATTTCGTATTGCGTGATATATTAGATTATAGTCGACCGAACATGCTTATAAATGTACGCTTATTAAATGTCTAATAAACGAGGTGCTGTAAAATGAAACTAGCCTCCGATTTGCAAAAATTGATAAAAAACCCATCTGCTGCCTCTCGCGGGTCGCTAGCGGCGAAGGTCGCTTCTGCATATTGCGCTGGTGGGTTTAGTGACAAAGAAAACGCCATTGCCGCTGATATATTTCGTTTGCTGCTGCAAGATGCGGAGAAATCTATACGCAAGACGCTGTCTGAACATCTCTGTAATAGCAAAAATGCGCCGCATGATGTTATTTTGCAACTCGCCAATGACGAGACGGATGTTGCAGCGCGAATCTTACAGTTTTCGCTAGTGCTTACAGATGATGATTTACTCGCAATAGTTGCCAGCACCAAGGAAGTTTTGAATTTATGCGCTATTGCCAAGCGCAGCAAAGTGTCGGAGCGTGTATCGGATAGCTTGCTGAATGCGGGGCAGGCAAAAGTTTTGCGCGATTTATTCAATAACAAAGGGGCAAATCTTAGTGAAAAAGGGCTGATGCGAGCGTGGGAAAATTTTGCCAATGACGGCTCGTTGATGCAGACATTGGTGCGCAGGGGGGGCTTGCCGCTAACTGTTGCAGAAAAATTATATAGCGTGGTTTCCGATGAGCTTAAAAACTATATTTCCCGCGAGTATAGATTTACTTCCCCAATTGTTCACAAAGCCGCCCTTGATGCGCGTGAATGGCGGATGTTGGGGTTGATGCCGATTGATGGGATTATTCATCCCGATGATGATGAGCAGGTTGAAGATCTGGTGGAGCAGCTTGCTGCAACGGGTAGGCTTACCCATTCTTTGATTATCCGCGCATTATGTATGGGGACGCTGAATTTATTTGAGACCGCACTTGCCAGAATGGCGGGTGTTCCACGCGTTAATGCGCGAATTTTACTTACTGGCGGGGCGAACGGATTTCATGCGATTTATAAAACAGCGCACATGCCCGAAGGTTTTGCCGTAGCGGTGGAGAAATTGCTAAATATAGCATTATCACTTAGTCAATATGGATATTCTAAACCTGATGATTTTCGCAAACGAGTGATTGAAGAAGTATATATAAAAGGCTATCATCGCACGGTGGATGGAATGGGCTATCTTTTATCAATCATTGGTGGAAGAATATCTGATGGTTCTTCTGCTCTTGTATATTCAGAATTTGCGGCGGTTAGTTAATCCTTATGACACGAAATAAAATTTCTGCGGAACGCTTTACCCTTAGCGAAGAAGATGTAAGGCGGTTGTTGGAAGATAAATCTCCCGCCAGTCGTGCGTCGATTACTGGGAAAATTGCCGCCTCTTATAGTGGTGCATCGCTGGACGAAAAAGAGCGGCAAATTGCCGAACAGGTGTTCCGTTTATTGGTTCGGGATACGGAGCTGAAAGTTCGCGCCTCGCTTGCGGAACACTTAAAAGAAAGCACGCAAATTCCACGCGACATCGTCATGTCTATGGCGCGAGATGTAGAGGAAGTTTCTCTTCCCATGCTTGAATATTCAAAAGTGCTAAGCGATGACGATTTGCTTGAAATAATAAATTCCACTGAGGAAATGTCGCGTTTTGTTGCCATTGCGCGTCGGTCAGAAGTTTCCGAGCTACTATCTGATAAATTAGTTGATAAGGGTGATGATAGGGTTATTAGCTCGTTGCTGGATAATGGTGGGGCGGTAATTTCTGAACAGATTTTTGACAAGATTATCGAAACGCATAAAGAAAATGATTCGCTGATGGAAGCGGTTATGCGCCGTCCGCAACTGTCAATTAGCATGTCAGAAAAATTGATGAGTGTAGTTTCTGATAACCTAGCCGCAACGCTAAGGCAAAGATACCAACTGCCAAGCGAAGAAATTAATAAAGAAGTCGAAAAAACTCGGGAGACGGAAACCCTAAGCCTTGTGCGCTCGGCGCGTTCGCAAGGTGAGGTTGACGCGCTTATTGGTCAGCTTAAAAAATCTGAACGGCTAACACCGTCGATGATTTTAAGTGCGCTCTGTCAGGGGAATTTTGACTTTTTCGAGTCGTCGTTGGCGTTGCTTTCAAATATTCCTGTGGATAATGCCCGCACGCTGATTGCCGATCGCGGAGACCTTGGGTTTCGCGCTATTTACAATAAATCTGGGCTTCCTGATGCGATGTTCCCTGCGGTTAAATTGCTGCTAAAAATCGTTCGAGAAATGGATGTTGAAGGCTATAAGCCAGATACAGCAAGATATGCCAACAGCATTGTTGAGCGAATTTTGCAGTATTCTGAGGAAAATCCTGTGGAAAATCTTTCCTATATTATTGCCTTGGTTCGGCGCGTGGCGCAGTAGTTATGAAAAAATTCAATTTACATCTGGTCTCGGATTCAACTGGTGAAACGGTGGGGAGTGTTGCTCGCGCCGCCCTTGTTCAATTTGAAGCGGTGGAAGCCGAAGAATTTAGCTGGACACTAGTACGCAGCAAGGCGCAAATGGAAAAAGTTATCGAGGGCATTCGTGAAAATCTGGGCGTGGTTCTTTATACGCTGGCTGACACAAGCTTACGCGATATGCTAAAAATGGAATGTTCAAAGCGCGGACTGCCATGTATTGCGGTTATTTCTGGTGTGGTGTCCGAAATTTCTTCATATCTTGGGGTGGAAAGTCACGCCCATACTGGCAAGCAATATGAGCTGAACGAGGAATATTTCGCCCGCATGGACGCGATAAACTACGCGCTGGCGCATGATGACGGGCAGGGGCATTGGGAAATGGAAGAGGCGGATGTGGTTATCCTCGGCGTGTCGCGCACTTCAAAATCGCCAACCTGCATGTATCTGGCATATAAGGGTTATAAGGCGGCGAATATTCCGCTGGTGGTTGATTGTCCGCTGCCGCCTAGCCTAGAAACGCTTAAAAAACCGCTGATTATCGGGCTGACCATCAATCCTGAACGCTTGCAGCAAATCCGTAAAACCCGCTTGCAATCAATCAATCAAGAAGGTGAGAGCAATTATATCGATATGGAATATATGCAACGCGAAATCGCCGAAGCGCGGAAATTATACTCCAAGCATCGCTGGCCAGTGATTGATGTCACCAAACGCTCGGTGGAGGAAACTGCGGCAAATATTGTGCAATATATCAAAAAACACAAAGAAAAACTGGCGAAAGATGGCTCAGGACAACATTAAAAAAGCAGCGGTTATCGGCTATCCTGTTGCGCATAGCTTGTCACCACGGCTGCATGGTTTTTGGCTAAAGAAATATGGCATTGCTGGCGAATATAGCGCGGTAGAAGTAAAGCCAGAAGAATTAGAGAACTTCATAAAAAATATGTCCGCGAATGGCTATAGTGGTGTGAATGTCACCATTCCCCACAAGGAAGCGGTTATTCCATTTCTGGATGGAATAGACAAATACGCACGAGCGATTGGTGCTGTTAATACGATTATCGTGGATGACGGAAAATTATACGGTACAAATACCGATGCAGAAGGTTTTTATCAAAATATAGAATCTCATATTATAGGCAGGAAAAAGGCCGTGGTTTTGGGGGCGGGCGGTGCGGCAAAAGCCGTGATTTTTGCATTGGAACTATTAGAATTTGAAGAAATTATAATTACTAATCGTACCTGTGAACGAGCATTGATGTTGCAACATTTATATTCTTCAAGTTCGCAAATTGTGGACTGGGAAAAACGCAGCGAAATACTTGCTGATGCAGATTTGTTGGTAAATACCACGAGCCTAGGGATGACGGGCAAAGAGCCGCTGGATATTGACCTTTCCCGACTTCCCAAAACCGCGCTCGTCACCGATATTGTTTATAAACCGCTGATTACGCCGCTACTTGCCCAAGCGCAGGCGCGAGGCAACCCAACTGTGGACGGGCTTGGAATGCTGCTACACCAAGCTGTTCCCGCCTTTGCGGCGTGGTTTGGGGATGTGCCAGTGGGGGATGTGCCAGTGGTGGATGATGAACTTAGAGATTATGTGCTAGGCAAATGATAGTCGTCGGTCTCACAGGCAGTATCGGTATGGGCAAGTCCACGGTGGCGGCGCAGTTTTCCGCGCTTGGTGCGAAGACTGCAAGTGCCGATGGCTTTGTGCATCAGCTGCTCGCCAGCGATAAACAGGTGTTCGCTGAAATAGAGCAAAATTTTCCGACAGCCATCTTGCATTGTCACCCCGCACTTGTTGCGGGGTCTGGGGAGACAAACTCCGCCAGTAGCTTTATTACCAGACCCCGTTATAAAAACGGGGTGACAGCAAAATATATTGATCGCCAAGCCCTTGGAAAAATTGTGTTTGCCGATGCTGAAAAGCGAAAAATACTAGAGCGGATTTTGCACCCAAGAGTGGTTGCGCTAGAGGAAGAATTCGGGTGGGCGCAAAGGCGGCTGGGCGCGAAATTGCTGGTTCTGGATATTCCACTGCTTTTTGAAACTGGTGCGCAAAATCGGGTGGATTATACGATAGTGGTCACCGCGCCAGAATTTATTCAGCGCAGGCGAGTTTTGGCACGGGCGGGCATGAGCGCGGAAAAATTCGAACGCATCATAAAAACTCAAATGCCCGACCGTGAAAAGCAAGAAAAAGCCGATTTTATCGTGCAAACGGGGCTAGGAAAAGCCCATAGTTTTAAGCAAGTGAAGCAACTTATAAACAGCAATGCTTGTTTTTCAATGGTTTAGCTCGATAGCTAAATTGTCATCAAATCTTAACAATACTTACCGATTTTCATGCTATAATCCTTGCCATAGCCACCGCCATAAGAGCGAGTGCTATTAACAAACAACAAAAAAACGCAGGAGAGTAAATTATGTCTGATATTGGGAATTTTAGTGTAAGTACCCTAATTAAAGCTTTGACAGAAATGGCTAATACAGAAATGGCTAATCGTACAGGAAGCAATCTTACGAAGGAATCAACACTACAAGATGTAGATAAAATTATGGGTAATAAAAAAATCGAAGATGTGCAAATGTATCTTCGTTCTGAAAAATGTAAAACATCGGCAAAAGATCTACTTTCAATGAGCGACGATGAGTTAAAAGCCGTAAGGATTGATGAGTTGCTGGATCTATTCGCAAAAGATGACCATGTGGAATACATAGACACGAATAATGGAGAAAAGCCATATACCGCCTTTAGAATCTCAGGAGAGCCAACTTTGCCTTATATACGAAGGCTTGAAGTGGTTTTTGGAGAAAATGGAATTAAAACCGTTGGCGATCTTTTTGATAAGCAGAAAGAATTTCTTTTGGAGCTTAATAATAAGAAAGATCCATTTGTCGCTTCTGAGTGGAAAAAACAAGAAAAATCTTTAATAAAGAACATATTTGGAGCAGCCGTAAAATCTCTTGATAGTTCTTTTGAAACCCAAGTAGAAAAAGGACGCGTTCCAAGTAAAGAGCAAAAACAATGTCATATTGTTAAAGGCTTGTTCGAAAATTTAGAAAATTCGATGTCAATAGACATTAATGTTGGGAATGAGGATGCTCAGCGTGATAAATTCTACGAAAAAATAAGGGGACTGGCGACACTTGCTGAACAGAAAGACAAAGAATTTGAAAGCAAAAAAGCTTTGTTGCTTAAAGATAAAAAAGAAGAATTATCCAACCAAATCGAAGATAAGTCTTTTGCTGCGTCTGTTTGGAAAAGTAAAAATGATCCTTTCGCGGCAGCTGTTTGGAAAAAATAAAATAAATTTACCCCTTGAAAGCCGAGTATAGTTTCCTATATCACTGGCACAACAGATCTCTCCATAAACTCATTTTGCTGGAAAATTCACTTGCAAATGAAGCCTCGGAAAATGCTCATGTATAAGCATACACTGCGCTTTTCCACTCCATTTGCTTCGCAATTTTCTCAGCAAAATGAGTTTCTAAAGAGATCTAACGAAGTGCGGTGGCGGGTAGCCATCGCCTAAGTTTATCCAATTTTTCAAACAATTTAGGAGATTATTCTATGAATATCAAACCTTTGGCGGATCGCCTCGTGGTTGAGCGCATCGAGCAGGAAGCAAAAACTGCTGGCGGCATCATCATCCCTGATAACGCAAAAGAAAAACCGAAGCAAGGCAAGGTTCTTGCCGTTGGTGCGGGCGCGAAAGACGAAAACGGCAAGCGCATCCCTGTGGATGTTGCTGTTGGCGATATTGTTCTGTTCACCCAGTGGGCGGGCAGTGAAATCAAGCTTGATGGCAAGGAATATCTGGTTCTTAAAGAATCGGATGTTATTGGCATCATTGAGGATGCTAAGGCGAAGAAAGCCGCATAGTTTTTGGTGCTAGTGATTAGTGGTCAGTGCTAGTGAAAAAGAAAAATCACTAGCCACTAGCACTAATCACCAGCACTTTATAAAATAACAACAAACTCGGAGAAACAAAAATGTCTGCAAAAGAACTAAAATACGGCTCAGACGCTCGTGAGCAATTGCTCATCGGCGCACAAAAGCTTGCGAATGCGGTTAAAGTTACCCTTGGGCCACGCGGTCGCAATGCGGTGATTGATAAGGCTTATGGCGCACCAACTATTACGAAAGATGGCGTGTCAGTTGCTAAAGAAATCGTGCTTGCTAATAAATTCCAAAATATGGGCGCGCAAATGCTGCGTGCAGTGGCTAGCAAATCTGCGGATCTTGCTGGTGACGGCACAACCACAGCGACAGTTCTTGCCCAAGCCATTTTTACCGAAGGTAGCAAGGCGGTTGCGGCTGGTCTTAACCCGATGGATCTAAAACGCGGCATTGAAGCAGCGGTTGAAGCCGTTGTGAAAGACATTCAGTCAAAAAGCAAACCCGTAAAATCCAAAGCAGAATGGGCGCAGGTGGCGACTATTTCAGCTAATGGCGACAAGGAAGTTGGCGAAAAAATCGCTGAAGCTATGGAAAAAGTGGGCAAAG
>SXRF01000014.1 GCA_005792635.1 Rickettsiales bacterium | reverse complement strand
GGCGAGGAAACCGCGCTGATTGAAAGCCTTGAGGGCAAAAAAGGGCAACCACGCTTAAAACCGCCCTTCCCTGCGGCGATGGGGGTTTATGGCTGCCCGACCACGGTGAATAATGTGGAGTCTATCGCCGTTGTGCCGACAATCTTACGCCGCACGCCAGCTTGGTTTGCTGGCATTGGTCGCCCGAACAACACGGGAACAAAGGTTTTCTGCATCTCTGGGCATGTTAATAAACCTTGCAATGTTGAAGAGGAAATGGGCATTCCACTGAAGGAATTGATTGAAAAACACGCCGGCGGCGTGCGCGGCGGGTGGGATAATTTACTAGCGATTATACCGGGTGGTTCGTCTGTGCCGATGTTGCCAAAATCAATTTGCGAAACGGTTTTGATGGATTTTGATTCGCTTCGCGCCGAGAAATCAGGGCTGGGAACGGCGGCGGTGATTGTGATGGATAAATCAACTGATATTGTAAAAGCCATTGCGCGACTGTCTAAATTCTACACTCATGAGTCCTGCGGGCAGTGTACGCCATGCCGCGAAGGCACAGGCTGGCTGTGGCGCATGATGGAAAAAATGGTGGATGGCAGCGCGAAACCGACTGATATTGACCTGATGCTGGATGTCGCCTCGCGCATTGAGGGACATACAATCTGCGCCCTTGGTGATGCTGCTGCTTGGCCTGTGCAAGGCTTGGTGCGCCACTTCCGCCCAGAGATTGAGCGGAGAATAGCGGAGTTTTCACGGAAGGCAGCTTGAGGAGTAAAAACATGAAAAAAATTCAATGTGTTATATATCAAGACGGAGACCAATTTGTAGCGCATTGTTTGAATACTGGCGTTGCAACGCAAGGCGACACATACGATGAGGCAGTAAAAAACATTAAAGAAGCTGTTGAACTCTATTTGGAAGATGAAGATGACGGAATGTTTGTTCCAATCACTGGAGGCATTACGCTAACGGAGCAATTTATCAATGGGTAAAAGCTATAGCTCTCGCGAAGTTATACGAACTCTTGAGGCACATGGCTTTATACTTCGTTCTGTAAAGGGCAGCCATCATAAATATGTAAATGGTAGCAGAAAGACTGTTGTTCCTCATCCCCAAAAAGACTTAAAACTAGGGACATTACTTTCCATACTTGAACACGCAGGATTGTCATTAAAAGATTTGGAAGACTAAAAATGCCAAAAATTCTACACCCACTGCTGGCGAGGGAGGCGTTGCCGATTGCAAGCCTTGGTGTGTGCAGGCTGTATTTGCGCAATGTTAGCGAATTTCCGTGGTTATTGCTTGTTCCCATGCGCGATGATATTCGTGAGATTTACGATTTGACTGCGGAAGATTACGAACAGACAATGCGTGAAGTGCGCAGCGTCGCCAAACATCTGGCAGAGATTACAGGCGCGGATAAAATGAATGTGGCGACACTGGGTAATATCGTGCCACAACTGCATATCCATATTATCGCCCGCTTCAAAACTGACCCAGCATGGCCAAACCCAGTGTGGAATTTTGCTGCACCACCAACCCCCTACCCTGCGGATAAAGCCAACGCATTAATTGGACAATTGAGAACGATTATCAATTGACCCCAAAAAACACCCTTTCCTTTGGTTAAAAAAACCAAACAATCTACCACGCCAACAAACACCATAACACAACCATAACATGCGGCAATATGTTCTGGTAGTAGGTTTATGCAGAGATTATGAATAGCCTCGAACATATCCGCTGTTGGTTTTTCTATATTTTTCTGGATCAATTTTTTTGCGATTATTGTCATCATCCAAATCAATATCACCCTGCGTTATTGGCAAAAAAGGAACATCAGGAAGCATGTCGTCAATCGCATCATGCTGATCTTTTTTGCCTTTTATTCCCGCCTTGTTCATGGCGGATGAAGCAATACCCGTCTTCGCAAGGGCATAAACAATCGCCGCCATAACCATGGTCAGCGATAATTCCTTGCTCAGGAATCGGGTTTGTTCTGCAAACATCATGCGGCTTTTGTCACCGCCAACTGCTTTTTCTAATTTTTCAAGAAGTTGCGGTTGAATACCGCTTAAGTCACTGGTTTTACGAGCAGAAAAGAAGTTTATGAATTTTTCGCTGACTGATTTCGGCATCCGATCATAAATAGACCCGCCAAGTTTCCACTCAACCGTATCCATATTCCATTTGCCTGCGCTGTGGCGTTTATTGTTAAAAATCTGCAAGGCAGCGTCAATCCCGATTACTGAGAAAAAGCCGACAGCTCGCGCTGAAAGCATCTTGCCCCAAGTTTTCTTCTCTTCTTTTTCTTCATGTGGCAGCGGCGCGGGCGCAAGATTATTTTGCTGGCAATGCTCGTGATACTGCGGGTTTTTCCAACGATCTATCCTGTCCACAATCGCTTTTTTATGGTCTTCCATAAATTTCATAAATGGAATCATCGTAGTTCCCGCGATACACATCACCAAAATTTCCGCGGTGGAACGAGCACTCTCATTAATGTGTAAATTGCGAGTTACCTCATCTATTTCTTTGCCAAAGCCAAGGAGTTTTTTAAGATTTCCCCACCCAGAAACCACAGGCTTCATACCGCCTGCGAGCTTATCAATGCCCTTTTGCGCGGTCGGGGTTGGCATCACATTATAGGTGATATAAAGCGATAATGTTGAATTCGCGATGAAGCCTAACCCGCAATAATTCAACCAATTAAAGACCTTGTTGGCGAATTTATGGTCGCGCGGAGGGGGTGGCGTGGTTTGCACCGACGCGCTTTCTGGCTTTTCTTCTGTTTTTTCAATGGTCGTCTCATCCATCACACAATACTCCAGCCTGTATTATAGCGGATTTTGGGAAGAGAAATGTGAAGCTTTTGTGAAGATTTTTTCTGGATAAAAAATGGTTAATTTACCATTAAATCGCTTGACCACCCCATATAAAAACGGTATTTTCCATAAATACCCATAAATTCCCAAACCATCCCTAATCAATTCCATAAAAAGTCGCCAAAGATGCTGTTTTTATCAACATTCCACAACCGCATAGACAAAAAAGGCAGGGTTTCTGTGCCTGCACAGTTTCGTGCTGTGCTGGCGGCGCAGGTTATGGCGAGTGATTTTCAGGGAATTATCGCCTATCAATCGCCGATAAATGACTGCATAGAAGCTTGCGGCATGAACAGAATTATCAAGATAAATGAACGACTTGAACAGCTAGATCCCTATAGTGCGGAGCGCGACGCTTTTGTGAACACCATGTTTGGCGAGTCAGTGCAGCTTTCTTTTGACGGCGAAGGGCGGGTGATGCTTTCTGAGGCACTTATTGAAATGGCGGGGCTAAAAGAACAAGCGACATTCGTCGGCAAGGGCGAAGTTTTTGAAATCTGGCAACCAGAATCTTTCGCCGAATATTCCAAAAAAGCACAGCAAATCGTTCGTGAAAAACGCTTCATGGTGAAGGGGAAATCATCATGAGCGACATAAATATACAAACTGCGGAGGCGGTGCAAAATCACAATCCTGTGATGCTCGCCGAAATGCTGGAATGGCTCGCACCAAAAGACGGCGAAGTTTATATTGACGGAACATTTGGCGCAGGCGGCTATTCCCGCGCGATTTTGCAGGCGGCGAATTGCACAGTCTATGCCATTGACCGCGACCCAAGCACCCGCGAATTTGCCGAAATTCTGGAGCGCGAATTTGCTGGGCGGTTCGTCTGGTTGCTAGGAAATTTCGCCGATATGTGCGATTTGGTGGCGGCGCACGGCGTTAGCAAAGTTGACGGTGTGGTGTTGGATCTCGGCGTTTCCTCTATGCAGCTTGACCAAGCGGAGCGCGGATTTTCCTTTATGCGCGACGGCGAATTGGACATGCGGATGGGCGACACTGGGCGCAGTGCTGCGGATGTGGTGAATAGTGCCAGTGAAAGTGAGCTTGCCGATATTTTTTACTATTACGGCGAGGAAAAAGCAGCAAGGCGCGTGGCAAAAGCCATTGTTGCGGCGCGGGCGGAAACGCCGATTACCCGCACGACGCAGCTGGCAGAAATTATCCGCGGGGCTGTTCCGCAAAAACATGGCAAAACCCACCCTGCGACCCGCTCTTTCCAAGGGCTTCGCATATTTGTAAATCAAGAATTTGACGCTATCCAATCTGGACTTGTCGCCTCGGAGCATCTGCTCGGCGCAAATGGTCGGTTGGTGGTGGTTTCCTTCCACTCGCTGGAAGACCGCATCGTCAAACGCTTTACCCACTCCCGTTGTGGTAAGCTTGGGGAGCATTCCCGCCATATGCCCGATGCTAGAAATAGCTTGGGCTTTGTGGCGGCGGATGCTCCCTCTTTTTTTCTGCCTAAACCAGAAAAGAAAACAGCGGGCGAGCTGGAGATAAAAAATAATCCGCGGTCGCGCAGTGCAACCATTCGCATGATGAGGAAAGCCGCATGAGCCGCCTGTCCATTATCGCTATTTGGGTGGCGGTGATTGTGGTGGCGGCGTTTGGTTTGTACCGCGTGAAATATGAGGTGCAGTCCATCCGCGCACAAATCGCCGAAACCTCGCAGGAATTGGCGCAGGAGCGGGAATCGCTGCATGTAGTCGCCGCAGAATGGGCATATCTCAACCGCCCAGAAAGATTACGCAAACTCGCCGATAAATATCTGACTGGCGGCGAACTAACCGTAAGCCAAGTGGCGGAGGTGGAGGCTATCCCCTTCCCCGCGCAAATGCAGGCAGCCGCCGAAATTGAGGAGGACAACCACATAACTCCCGTCATTTATCGCAAGAGTGCTGTTCAGCCTTGACTATCCCCATAAATAAGCGTAATATGACCGCATAAGCCTAGAGGTGAGAACAGCTTCCTCATACTCCACGCAAGTGGTAACTAACTCGCAAGAGCCAAGAGATGCGGGGATTTAGCACCCCGCCTAGGCTTATACAAAAGGACACCTCATAACGGTGTCCTTTTTGTTTTCTTGAGGTATCCTTTTCGTATTCTTCTCTGCAATGCACCATCATCTATGATATAAGATGATTGTACTGGATATTCTCCGTATTCGTCACGAATGGTACTGATTGCTATCATCAAAAATAAATCCATAACCTGTCTTGATAAGCACAAAATTTTCTGGGTGTAATGGCGACTGCCCAACATAATCTGGTTCTATGATTATTGTTTCAATAGATACAAGACACAACTCATAGTCCTTTGGATGTCGTTCACAAATATGTTTAATTGTTCTATCGCTTAAGTGAACAACATCATGCTCTAAACGGAGTGACAACAAAGAATTTATGGCTTGATATGGCAAGCCGTTTATATGTTTGGTTATATGAGGCATTGGTTGTGCTTAGCTCAACAATTCAAAAAAGCAAATAATATAAAGTTCCTTTATGAGGTTTTTGATTTGCTATTTATGCATCCAAAAACTAGACTAGGCGCAGCACAATACCCAAAAAATCTGAAAGCAAAAAATGGCAAAAATCTATATAAAAGAAAGCACAGGACAGCGGATTTACGAGCAGAGCCGCTTGCGCCTTCTTTGTGTTGGGTTTTTCTTTGTGCTGTGCTTTGCCAGCATCGCTTTTAAGATGGTGGAAGTGGCGGTTATTAAGAACCCAAAGGCTCTGACGGTTACTGTCGTTGACCCTGATAATGAGGAGCAAAGCGAGCAGGTGGAGATTAAAACTGGCGAGGAAAAATTGCCGCGCGGTGATATTGTTGATAGAAACGGCGAGCTGGTGGCGACCAGCCTTATGACCGCCTCGGTGTTTGCCAATCCAAAGGAAATAAAGAACATTGGCGAGGTGGCGCATCGCTTGGCGCAGACGCTAAAAATGGACGAGAGCTTGCTTCTCGCTCGGCTTAAAAAAGGCAAAAGTTTTGTGTGGATTAAGCGCAATCTTTCGCCGCTGGAGCAAAATCAGGTTAATAGCCTTGGCTATCCCGGTATTTATTTCCAACCCGAAGAGCGCAGGGTGTATCCTTATGGCAATTTGTTGTCGCACGCGCTTGGCTTCGTTGGGGTGGATAATAAAGGGCAAGCGGGAATTGAGCAGCAATTTGACACGCGGTTGCGCGGTGCTGCGCCCAGTTCTGAGCCGCTTAAACTCTCTATAGATATTCGTTTGCAGGGAATCTTGCGTGAAGAAATGGCAAAAACCGTGGCAGAATTTAACGCCATTGGGGCAACGGGTGTGGTGCTGGATATTGCTAGCGGCGAGCTGCTGTCTATGGTTTCGCTGCCTGATTTTGACCCGCACAAGCCAGCAAAAGGCAGCGAATCCTCCAAATTCAATCGCGCCACGCTCGGCACTTATGAGATGGGTTCAACCTTCAAAAGCTTCACCATGGCACTGGGGCTGGATTCTGGTGTGACCAGCATGAAGGGCGGCTATGACGCTAGCCGTCCGTTAAAAATCGCCACTTTTACCATTAGCGATGCCCATTCCGAAGGTCGTTTCCTCACTGTGCCAGAGATTTACGCCTATTCTTCCAATGTTGGAACAGCGAAAATGGCACTGGACATCGGCACGAAACGCCAAAAAGCCTTTATGGAAAAAATCGGAATGTTAAAACCGATTGAAATAGAACTTCCCGAGCGGGTTAGCCCGCAATTTCCCAAGGATTGGAAGGAAATAAACACCGTAACCATCGCTTATGGACATGGAATTTCCGTAACTCCGCTACATCTGGTGCGCGGTATTGCTAGCCTTGTCAATGGCGGAACTCTGGAGAAACTCACCCTGCTTAAAGACGGCAACAAAAACCGCGGGTCTGGGGAGCGCATTATCAGCGAGGATACTTCGGAAAATGTTCGCCGTCTGATGCGCCTTGTGGTGGATCACGGCACGGGCAGCAAGGCGGATGTTGCTGGCTACCGCGTCGGCGGGAAAACGGGAACAGCGGAAAAGGTGCAGGACAGCGGGAAATATAACGCTGATGCAAAAATGGCGTCGTTTATTTCGGTGTTTCCAGTGGATGACCCGAAATATATTATTCTGGTGATGATTGACGAGCCGAAGGGCGATAAATCAACTTATGGCTTTGCCACTGGTGGCTGGATTTCCGCGCCTGTGGTGGGTCGGGTTATTGCCCGCATGGGGCCAATGTACGGCATAAAACCGCGCTATGATGTTCCCGAAGATGACGCGGAGAAATATTGGACAAGCAACAAAGCCGAAAAGCCAAAAGCCCAAGAAGCATACACCAACCCATGGATGGAAAAGAGGTTCGTTCGTGATGCGAGTTATTGATATTTTGAATGAGGGACTGGGGACTAGGGACTGGGGGGTGGATTCCAATCCCGAGATTACTGGCATTACCGCCAATTCCGCCGAGGTGAAGGATGGTTATATTTTTGTCGCACTCAAGGGCGAAAAAACCGATGGTGCGGATTTTATTCCGCAAGCGGTGGAGCGCGGCGCGTCGTTAATTATAACTGATAATCCGCTACCCACCATCCACCATTCACCATCCACCATCCACCATCCCAACCCCCGCCTTGCCCTTTCCCAGCTTGCCGCCGCTTTTTATGGTAGACAACCAGAGCATATCGTGGCGATAACGGGAACTGACGGAAAAACCAGCACGGCGGATTTCTTTCGCCAGCTTATGTCGCTCGCGGGGGAAAAATCGTCGGCAATCGGGACGCTGAGTAGCAACCTCACCACGCCCGATCCCGTTGCTTTGCACAAAAAGCTCGCCGAATTTGCCGACGAAAAAATCTCATATATGGCGATGGAAGCCTCCAGCCACGGGCTATTTCAATATCGCCTTGATGGCGTTAAACTTGAGGCGGCGGCATTCACCAATATCGCCCGCGACCATCTGGATTTTCATAAAACCGAGGAGGCGTATTTCGCTGCAAAAGCACGGCTGTTCAGCGAAGTGCTGCCCGCTGGCAAAACCGCCGTTCTCAACGCTGATGATGCAAAATTTCCCGCGCTAAAAGCCATTTGCGAGGCTCGCGGGCAGCGGATAATTGACTTCGGAAAGACAGCGAAAGAATTTCATATCCGAGCCATAACGCCGCATGGATCGGGTCAGAGCGTTTTGCTCACGCTGTTTGGCAAAAAATATAATGTAGAAGTGCCGCTGGTTGGCGGGTTTCAGGTGATGAATATCCTCGCCGCACTTGGGCTTTGCGTCGGTGTGGGCATGGACGCAGAAAATATTTTGCAGCATATACCGCAGCTTGCGGGCGTGGCTGGGCGGTTGCAACAGGTGGCAAAGCTTGCAAACGGCGCGAGCGTGTTTATTGACTACGCGCATACGCCGATGGCACTGGAAAATATCCTAAAAACCATGCGCCCACACACGGCGGGAAAATTGTTGGTGGTGTTTGGTTGCGGCGGCGACCGCGACAAGGGCAAACGCCCGCTGATGGGTGCGGCAGCGGCGAATTTCGCTGATTTAGCTATTGTAACTGATGACAACCCGCGCAGCGAAGACCCAGCAGCTATTCGCGCCGAAGTGTTGGCGGGTGCGCCATCATGCACAGCAATTGCCGATCGCAGGGAGGCGATATATTACGCAATTCGGCAATTAGGCGCGGGCGATGCTCTGGTGATTGCGGGAAAAGGACACGAAAAAACGCAAATAATCGGCGATAAACACTTGCCATTTGACGATGCGGAAGTAGCGCAGGAAGCAGCGCGGGATTTGGGGCTTGCAAATTGTAACTTTTAATGCTACATATTATACATGGAATGAATAAAAATGCCAATATTTGAAGGTTCTTTCAAAGATAAGGAAATCAAAAACTTTTATTACAAAGGAAGCATAAAAGGACTGCCTATAAAGAATTCCGAAAAGTTGAAGAATATTTTGGATTACATAGATAGCATAGACCGCTTACCGCCCAGCCCAATGCTTTTTAGGGTGCATGAACATGTCGGACGCGCTAAAGGCACTTGGTCATTTGATATAACTGGAAATATGCGGGTTTTGTGTGAATTTGATAGTGATATAGACCCGATTAATATTAGAATTGAAGACCCGCATTAAAGGACAAAAATATGAGCAAAAAAATCTATAAAAACAAAGAAATTGCGCCTTCTCATGCAGGGGAGATTTTGAAGTCTGGGTTCATTGAGCAATATGATTTGAACATTGAAATGGTGGCTAATTTGCTCGGACTTACTAGGGGGCATTTATCGCGTATTCTTAATGCTCGCGCACCTGTTACCCCTGATATTGCTATAAAGCTAGAGATACTTACGCAAGTTCCCGCCAGCCAATGGCTTTCTATGCAGGCAAAATATGACTCATGGGTGCTGGAACACAGGCAAGAATTTTCTGCTTACAAAAAGACATTGAATAGCTGGCTGGACAGCTATTTGCCGATGCTTCCTAGCGTTCGCCGCGAGAATAAGAAAAGCAATGATTTGGTGAATAAAGCATCACAACTTGCTAAAGCAATCAACCGAAACCCTAAAAACAGTATTGGTTGCGCATAGTTTATGTTTCCTGAGTATAAAAATATAGTAATTGATAGCCGCAAAGTTGAGGCAGGGGATGTGTTTGTTGCCATTAAGGGTGAAAATTTTGATGGTAATGATTTTATTCCGCAGGCGTTACAAAATGGCGCGGTGGCGGCACTAAGCGGACTTCCCGCGCTGGAAGAATTAGCAAGAAATCGCAGGGCAGCAAGCAAAGCAAAAATCATCGGCATAACTGGCAGTGTCGGCAAAACCAGCACCAAGGAAATGCTGCGCCTCGCACTCTCTGTGCATGGCAAAGTTCACGCAACAACTGGCAATTATAACAACCATATCGGCACACCGCTAAACCTTGCCAATATGCCACTTGACGCGGACTACGGCGTGTTTGAAATGGGCATGAATCACACTGGTGAGATTTCGCATTTAACGCGCATGGTGCGCCCGCATATCGCGCTGATAACGCGGGTGGAAGCCGCGCATCTGGAGTTTTTTTCTGGAATTGAGGAAATCGCCAAAGCCAAAGCCGAAATTTTTGAAGGATTGATTTATGGCGGTGTACGGGTTGTGAATGCGGATCAGCCTTATTTCCACAACAATGACACTATAACCTTCGGCGAAGCTAAATCCGCCGATTGCCGTTTGCTTTCCTATACCCCAACCCCTGTGGGATGCAATATCTCCGCTGAGATTTTTGGGCAAAAATTAGACTATAAACTCGCTGCTATCGGCAAACACTGGGCGGTGATTTCGCTTTCGGTTCTGGCGGTCGTACACGCGCTGGGTTTGGACTTGCAGAAATCGGCAACGGCACTGGCGGAATTCTCCGAAGTGGAAGGGCGCGGAAAAATAATCCCCATAAAAACTATAACAGGGGAATATAGCATAATTGACGACAGCTATAACGCTAGCCCAGCAAGTATGCGCTCCGCCTTCGCCAAAACCGCAGAAGTGTGGGCGGCGGGTGGCAAAAGCGGGCGAAAAGTCGCGCTGCTTGGCGATATGCTGGAGCTGGGGAAGGATGCCGCGGAAATCCACAAAAACCTAGCGCAAGATTTAATTGCTAGCGGATTTCATGTTGTTCACACGGCGGGCGATTTAATGGAAAATCTACACCGCGCCCTGCCCGAAACTATGCGCGGAACACATACCAAAACTGCTAATGAGTTACTTGCAAAAATTATGCTGCCAAAAAACATGCTGCAAGACAATGATATTGTGCTAATAAAAGGTTCACACGGCAGCAAGATGTATGAGCTTGCTCAAAAAATCGTAGACCGTAGTTCGTAATTTGTAGTTCGTTTAAGCTATTTACGAGCTAATAATTACCAGCTACTAATCACTAAATTACTGACTACGACCTACGGACTACGAAACTATGCTCTATAACCTCTTCGCTCAACATGATACTATCTTTAACATACTGCGTTATATCACTTTTCGCAGTGGTGGGGCGGTGTTCACCGCGCTGATTTTAAGCCTGTATATCGGCCCGAAAGTTATCCGCTGGCTAAAATCCGAACAAGCCGAAGGGCACCCCATCCGCGAGGATGGCCCTGAAAGCCATCTCATCACCAAAAAAGG
>SXRF01000013.1 GCA_005792635.1 Rickettsiales bacterium | reverse complement strand
GCTCCAACAAGCGTTTTAGGCGGTTATTGCGGTTGATAACGCGGCGATATAGATCGTTGAGATCCGAAGTCGCAAACCGACCACCATCAAGCGGCACAAGTGGGCGCAGCTCTGGCGGAATCACAGGTACAACATCCATAATCATCCATTCAGGCTTATTATCAGAGCCAACGAATGCTTCCACCAGCTTCAAGCGTTTTACCAATTTCTTGCGCTTTGCTTCCGAAGTTGTTGCGGCAAGGTCAGCGCGAAGCTCGGTTTTAAGCTTCGGCATATCAAGAGCCATAAGCATGGTTTTAATCGCTTCCGCACCAATTTGCGCGGTGAACGCGTTATCGCCATATTTTTCTTGCGCGTCGTAATATTGCTCTTCGGAAAGCAGCTCACCAACTGAAAACGGCGTAAGCCCTGGCTCAACCACTACATAGGATTCAAAATAAAGGATTTTTTCCAAGTCTTTCAGCATCATATCCAGCAAGATGCCGATACGGCTTGGCAGCGATTTCAAAAACCAGATATGCGCCACAGGAGAAGCAAGGTCAATATGCCCCATGCGCTCGCGGCGAACCTTGCTGGTGGTAACTTCCACGCCGCATTTTTCGCAGACAATGCCGCGATATTTCATGCGCTTATATTTACCGCAAAGGCATTCATAATCCTTAATTGGCCCAAAAATACGAGCGCAGAACAAACCATCGCGCTCTGGCTTAAAGGTGCGGTAATTGATGGTTTCTGGTTTTTTTACCTCGCCAAAAGACCAAGAACGAATCTTTTCAGGACTCGCAATGGAGATTTTGATTTCATCAAATTGTTTGGTAGCAGTTAGTTGCTGTCCAAAAAAGCTCATTACTTCGTTCATATTTTTGTCCTTTAGTAGTGACCAGTGGTCGGCGACCAGCGGTCAGTTTTACTATAATTTGCTTATCACTGGTCGCTGACAACCGACCGCTGACCGCTATCTCAAGCTTCTTTCTCCGTCAACTCAACATTAAGCCCCAAGCTCCGAAGCTCTTTAACCATTACATGGAATGATTCAGGTATGCCCGACTCAAAGCTGTTGTCGCCGCGAACGATGGATTCATATATCTTACTGCGACCCGCCACATCGTCTGACTTCACAGTCAGCATTTCCTGCAAGGTGTAAGCTGCACCATACGCTTGCAACGCCCAGCATTCCATTTCCCCGAAGCGTTGACCACCGAATTGTGACTTACCACCAAGAGGTTGCTGGGTAACTAGCGAGTATGGCCCAATTGAGCGAGCGTGGATCTTGTCATCAACCAAGTGATGGAGCTTCAAGATATATAGATAGCCCACCGTGGTTTTGCGATCAAAAGCATCACCAGTGCGACCATCATAAAGCTGAACCTGACCAGAAAGATCGTGACCAGCTTTTTTCAGCCAATGCTCAATATCTTTTTCCTTCGCGCCGTCAAACACAGGCGTTGCAAAAGGCACACCCTTACGCAAGTTAGAAGCCAGCTCAAGAACATCCTTATCGTTCATTTTGCTGATTTCTTTTTCCAGCCCTTTGTCCTCATACATATCACCGAGGAATTCGCGCAGTTTTTTCACGGATTCCGCTTTGCTGTTTTCTTCCTGAACTGATTCCAACATGCCGCGAATCTGCGAACCGATACCAGCCGAAGCCCAGCCAAGATGAGTTTCCAAAATCTGCCCAACATTCATCCGCGATGGTACACCGAGTGGGTTGAGGATAATATCAGCGTGAGTGCCGTCAGCAAGATATGGCATATCCTCAATCGGAACGATTTTAGACACCACCCCTTTATTTCCGTGACGACCCGCCATTTTGTCCCCTGGTTGCAGTTTGCGTTTTACAGCCACGAAAACTTTAACCATTTTAAGAACACCCGGCATCAAATCATCACCTGCCTGCACCTTACCCACTTTTTCTTCAAACTTATGGTTGATGCGAGCAAGCGCGGAATCAAGCTGCTTTTTCAGGCTCTCAATTTCATTCATCACAGCGTCATCTTTAACCGCAAATTGCCAGAGCTGACCTTTGCTATATTCGCCAAAAGTTGCCTCGGTAATTGTGCTGCCTATTTTGAAGTTTTTCGGCCCAGAAGTCGCTTTTTTATCAGTGAGCAATTCGCGCATACGACCATAAACAAAGCGTTCAATGATTGCGCGTTCATCGTCTCTATCTTTTGCGAGGCGTTCAATTTCGGCTTTTTCAATGGAAAGTGCGCGTTCGTCTTTTTCAATGCCGCGACGGCTGAAGATGCGAACACCAACGATAGTCCCCGCTACACCCGGAGGTAAGCGAAGTGAAGAATCACGCACATCCGAAGCTTTTTCACCGAAAATAGCGCGAAGTAATTTTTCTTCCGAAGTCATTGGCGATTCTGATTTTGGCGTAACCTTACCAACCAGAATATCCCCCGGTTTTACTTCCGCGCCGATATGCACCACGCCAATTTCATCCAGATTGCGCAGAGCTTCTTCGCCGATATTTGGAATATCGCGGGTAATTTCTTCCGCGCCCAGCTTGGTGTCACGCGCCATAACTTCAAATTCTTCAATATGAATTGAAGTGAACACATCATCAGAAACAATGCGCTCAGAAATCAGGATAGAATCCTCAAAGTTATAGCCATTCCACGGCATAAACGCCACAAGGACATTCCGCCCAAGCGCGAGTTCGCCAAGATCCGTTGAAGGACCATCGGCAATAATATCGCCCGCCTTCACAACATCGCCAACTTTAATAAGCGGGCGTTGGTTTAGGCAAGTGCTTTGGTTGGAACGGGTGAATTTGATAAGGTTATAAATATCAACCCCCGGTGAGCCGTCTTCAGAGCTTTCCGAAGAGCGAATAACGATACGGGTTGCATCAACTTGGTCAACAATACCACTGCGGCGCGCGCTGGTGGTAACACCAGAATCCTTCGCCACGATTTCTTCCATACCAGTTCCAACCAGCGGTGCTTCCGAACGAAGAAGCGGCACAGCTTGGCGTTGCATGTTTGAACCCATGAGCGCACGATTCGCATCATCGTTTTCAAGGAACGGAATAAGAGCCGCCGCCACTGAAACCAACTGTTTTGGCGCGACATCGATATAATCAATCTGATCCGCCGAAGACAACACGAAATCGCCATTGCAACGGCAAGAAATAAGCTCGCCAGTCAAATGATTTTTTTCATCAAGCGTCGAATTCGCCTGCGCGATGGTGTATTTTCCTTCTTCAATCGCCGAAAGATATTGAACTTCATCCGTCACCCGACCATTCACCACCTTACGATATGGGCTTTCAATAAAGCCATATTTGTTAACGCGAGCATAGGTTGCCATTGAGTTGATAAGCCCGATATTCGGGCCTTCAGGAGTTTCAATCGGGCAGATACGACCATAATGCGTTGGATGCACATCTCGCACCTCAAAGCCAGCGCGTTCGCGGGTAAGACCACCAGGCCCAAGGGCAGAAAGACGGCGTTTATGAGTAATTTCGGAAAGCGGATTGGTTTGATCCATGAATTGCGAAAGCTGGCTTGAGCCAAAGAATTCGCGGATAGCCGCCGCAACAGGCTTCGCATTCACCAAATCATGCGGCATAACCGTGTCAATATCCACGCTGCTCATGCGCTCAATAATTGAGCGTTCCATTCGCAGCAAGCCAATGCGGAATTGGTTTTCCATGAGTTCACCAACCGAACGCACACGACGATTTCCAAGATGATCAATATCGTCAATTTCGCCGATGCCGTCTTTAAGACCAACCAGCAGCTTCACAGAATTAACAATATCGTCTTTGGTTAGAACGCCGACTTCGTCAGATATTTCAAGATTCAAACGAGCATTCATCTTAACGCGCCCAACCGCCGAAAGATCATAGCGTTCTGCATCAAAGAATAGCGATTTGAACAAAGCGTCAGCCGCTTCAACAGTCGTTGGTTCACCAGGGCGCATCACGCGGTAAATATCAATCAAAGCATCTTCACGGGTGGTATTTTTATCAGCCACCAAAGTGTTGCGCATATATGCACCAACATTGATATGGTCAATGTCCAGCACCGCAACATCTTTAACTCCTGCTTCTTCCAAAACAGCAATTGCTGCTGCGGTGATTTCTTCGCCAGCCTCAATATAGATTTCGCCAGTTTCAGGATTTACAATGTCAGAGCCATTATATTTACCAACAAACTGCTCGTCGGTCACCAAATATTCCTTCAGCCCATCATCTGCAAATTTTTTCGCAGCACGAACGGTCATTTTTTTGCCAGCTTCTGCATAGACAGTGCCAGTTTTTGCATCAATCAAATCATAAACCAGTTTCACACCACGATATTGCTCTGGGTTGAATTTCGCGCTCCAACCTTTTTTCAGCTTTTTATAGATAGTTTTAGTATAAAATGTATTGATGATTTCAGTGTTATCCATGCCAAGCGCACGCAGGAATGTGGTAACAGGAACTTTACGGCGGCGATCAATACGCGCATTCACCAAATCCTTAGCATCAAATTCAAAATCCAACCATGAACCACGATAAGGAATAATGCGGCAAGAATAGAGGAATTTGCCAGAGCTATGCGATTTGCCTTTGTCATGATCAAAGAATACACCAGGTGAGCGGTGCATTTGCGACACAATAACGCGCTCTGTGCCGTTGATAATGAAAGTGCCATTATCCGTCATCAGCGGTATATCGCCCATATACACATCTTGTTCTTTGATGTCTTTAATTTCGCGCGCGCCAGTGTCTTCGTCAACAATCCACACGATAAGGCGCAGAGTAACGCGAAGCGGAGCAGCCGAATTAATCCCGCGAGAACGGCACTCATCCACATCATATTTAGGTTCGTCAAAATTGAAACGAACGAACTCTAATGTTGCAGTTTCTGTGTAATCTTTAATCGGAAAAACCGATTTGAACACAGTTTGCAAACCTGTGTTGGTGCGCTTTTCAGCAGGAATATTTATCTGCAAAAATTGATCATAAGAGTTCTTCTGAACCTCAATCAAATTCGGCATGGCGGTTTTTGTCTCAATTTTACCAAAACTTTTACGAATACGCTTACGCGCGGTAAACGACAGCTTAGAAGCTTGAGCCTGCACCATGTGAACCTCTTATCTTAAAAAATATACTAAAAAAATATGCCGCAAAAAATCTACAACTTACAAACGGCAAAAGAGTGGCGCGATTTCGCACCACTCCATAGCCTTATATCCGTTGAAATTACTTAACTTCAACAGTAGCACCTGCTTCAACAAGAGCTTTTTTGATCTTCTCAGCTTCGTCTTTGCTTACAGCTTCTTTAATAGCTTTTGGCGCAGCTTCAACTGCATCTTTAGCTTCTTTGAGGCCTAGACCAGTGATTTCACGAACAACTTTAATGATGCCGATTTTCTTGTCAGCAGGAGCAGAAGCCAGAATTACATTGAATTCGGTTTGCGCTTCAGCAGCAGGAGCAGCAGCACCAGCCGCCGCAGCAACAGCTACAGGAGCAGCAGCAGAAACGCCCCATTTTTCTTCAAGCAATTTAGAAAGTTCAGCCGCTTCAATAACGGTTAGAGCTGACAAGGTATCAACGATTTGTGCAAGATTTGCAGACATAATAAACACTCCCAAACAATAAAACTAAAAAATTAATAAAAAACAATTATACTAAAAACCAACTATTCCTTAGCAGCCTTCGCACCCATCACCCGCGCGATTTGCCCTGCTGGAGCTTGCAGAACACCAGCGATACGCGTCGCAGGAGTTTGCAGAATTCCAACAATTTTGGCACGAAGTTCGTTAAGCGATGGCAATTTAGCAAGGACTTCGATAGCTTTAACATCCAGCTTCTCAGCACCAAACACACCACCAACAATAACCAACTTTTCATTTGCTTTCGCAAAATCAACCAAACCCTTAGCCACTGACACAGGGTCAGCAGAAGTAGCAATCGCCGACGGACCTTTTAGCAAATCAGTGATACCCTCAAGAGGCGTACCCTTTGCTGCAATTTTAGTCAGGCGGTTTTTAGAAACCTTAAATTCAGCACCAGCATCGCGCATTTTGCGACGAAGCTCGTTAAACTGTGCAACAGTAAGACCATTATTATGAACAACCAAGGCAATCTGAGCCTTAGAAAGCTTTGCATTAGTTGCTTCAATTTGTGCTTGTTTCTGTACGCGAGTCATTGGCATAGTTTTTTCTCCTTACGCGGCCAGAATATCAGAAAGTTCAAGCTTAATTCCCAGACCCATGGTCGAAGAAATGCCAACTTTCTTGATATAGTTTGCTTTAGCACCCGATGGTTTTGCTTTTTGCACAGCATCCACCAGAGCCTTGATATTTTGAATAATTGCATCTTCAGAAAAGCTTGCCTTACCAATGCCAGCATGAATAATCGCCGCTTTATCAAGACGAAACTCAACCTGACCAGCTTTTGCCGCTTTAACTGCATCAACAACATTCGGGGTAACTGTTCCCAACTTTGGATTTGGCATCAAACCTTTAGGCCCAAGAACCTTACCCAATTTACCAACCACCGCCATCATATCAGGCGAAGCGATAACGCGGTCAAAATCAGTGAACCCGCCAGCGATTTTATCACCCAAATCTTCCGCCCCAACAAAATCCGCACCCGCTTCAAGAGCCGCAGCCGCCTTGTCACCCCGTGCAAACACCGCAACGCGGATGGTTTTACCAGTGCCGTTTGGCATAGAAACCATACCACGAACCAGCTGGTCAGTTTGCTTTGGATCAAGCCAAGTATTAATAGAAACATCAATAGTTTCATCAAATTTGCTTACTGCATTTGACTTAACCAATTTAACCGCATCCGCAAGGCTGTAGCGTTTATTTGCATCAACCTTGGCAATGAGAGTTTTTCTTTTTTTGCTAATTCTAGACATAGATTACGCCGCCTCCACAATTTCAAGACCCATTGACTGCGCCGAACCACGAACCATGCGTGCCGCCGCCTCAACATCATTGGCGTTCAAGTCTTTCATTTTTTCTTCCGCGATCTTGCGAATCTGCGTCATGGTGATTTTACCAGCCACTGCGCCCTTACCTGGAGTTTGCGAACCTTTTTGTAAGCCAATCGCTTTCTTAATATAATAAGAAACTGGCGACAATTTGGTGATGAAGGTAAAAGTACGATCCTGATACGCTGTGATAATCACAGGGATCGGCGCACCAACTTCCATTTTCTGGGTTGCAGCGTTGAACGCTTTGCAGAATTCCATAATATTCAAGCCCCGTTGACCGAGCGCAGGACCAACTGGCGGCGATGGATTCGCCTTCCCAGCAGGAATTTCTAGTTTAATGTAACCAACAACTTTTTTAGCCATTTTATACTTCCTAAAACTGGTGTTAACGCCTGCAACTCCTAACATTTCCTAAGAAAAATCAAGGCACAAGCTCCCAAAACACCCCAACAAATTTGAAAGGGGAGCGCATTTTTAATCACATATTTATATTAATGCAAGCGGTTTTTTAATTATTTTTTCAGAAACTTTCCCTATTGCGAAAAAAGCGGAATGGTTTTACAAAACTATTCATGCGTTCCGACATTGCTTTTTCATCTGATGATTCACACCGCTTCCTGCCTTGGCTAATTGGCATGATGGTGGCTTTGGCTGCCCTGCTTTTGTGCTTTGTGGTGACCATTAACGGCTGGGTTATAGCAAAAGGCAGCGACTATAGCAATAATATCACCATAAATATCCCCGTAAGCAATGGTGAGCAAGCCCCGTCGGACGAAGTCGTCGGCAAGGTTATTGATGCTGTACAACAGGTTTCCAGCGTGAAATCCGTGTCGCGGATTGAGCAAAAGAAGCTGCAGTCTATGCTTGTGCCATGGCTGGGCGAAGATATTGCCAATTCGGACTTGCCGCTGCCTGTAGTTTTGGATGTTACGCTAAAAAATGGCGCGGATATTGATGTTGAGAAATTGCAAGCCACAATTACGCAGATTTCCGCTGGAATCGAGATTGATAAGCACGAGGCGTGGGTCGCCGCATTCCTCAGTTTTTCCGCTGCTGTCCGCGCAGTTATTACCATGTTTGCCGTGCTTATTATCGTTGCCATTGGGCTGATGATAGCCTTTACCTCTCGTGCTTCGCTGCATCTGCATAGCAAGGCAGTGCGCCTGCTGCACTCCATAGGTGCGCATGACGGCTATATTGCCCGCCAGTTTCAGAATAACGCCTGCGTACTCACCATGCGCGGGGCGTTGGTGGGCTGCACGGTTGCCGCTATTGGCTTCTGGGCGATGGGCTATTATATGGAGTCGCTGGGCAACGCCGCTATTCCTTCGCTCGCCATGAACGAAATGCATTTCGCGCTGCTCTTTGCAGTGGTTATCACTTGCGGAGTGGTTGCCGCCATCACTGCCCGCCTGTCGGTTGTGAAGCAACTCCGCCTAATGCTTTGATTATTATTGCTGAACTACAACACTGAGTTACAACATGGAAAGGTCTTTAATTTATGCCTAAATCGATCAAAAATATTCTTAAATGCTCATTGTTTTCAGCATTAGTTTATTTGCCGCACGCTTCTTTGGCTCAGACTGTTGATGTTGGAAATATTCATATCGATGGCGGCGATGGCAATGTTGATATTGGCAATGCAGTTCATACGGATGGCAAAAGCGGTAGTGTTGTTGTAAATAACGGCAATACACACATAAAAAGCAACAACAACGGGGCTAAAGTTGATACAGGCAGCACCCATGTAAAAAGCAGTTCTCAAACTGCCAATACACAGACCAGTAAGGTAAAAATCATCAATAAAAATGATACCAGCGTAAATATAAGCAGCACTGATACTACAAATACTGATGGGGTTAATGTAATTGTTGGCGGAGAACATAATCCAAAAACAACTAGCGGAATTGTTGTAAAAACCACTAAATCCACCCATTCTTACGCTAATAGCGAACTACGCAATACAAGCCTCAAAGGTCGCAACTTAGCTGGGGTTTCCTTCATCAATGCACAGCTTTTTCATGTTGATTTCCGCAATGCTGATTTGCGTGGAGCGGATTTCACCAATGCAGAACTAACTGATTGCGATTTGAGGGGCGCATTGGTTAAAGATGCAAGCTTTACCAACGCCACATTTCGTGGAACAAAAATTGGCGGCGTTGACTTCTCTTCTTCTAATATGACAAATTCTGATATGACAAATGCAAATTTAACAGATGCCGATTAATCGCTAATCTGCAAATTGTAGAAACAAAATCAAACTGGATTATAAATGACTAAAACCTACGGAAAATCTACTCTACCCAGCCATCACACTACGCAAGGGGCAAGCAAAGCCCCGCATCGTTCATATCTATACGCCATGGGTATAACCGAGGCGGGAATCAACGCCCCGCTAGTTGGCGTGGCGACCACTTGGAACGAGGCTGCTCCTTGCAACATAACCCTTGCGCGTCAGGCGCAGGTGGTGAAAAAAGGTGTGGCGGCGGCGGGCGGAACACCGCGGGAATTCACGACAATTACCGTGACTGACGGCATCGCCATGGGGCATCAAGGGATGAAATCATCGCTAGTTTCGCGTGAGGTGATTGCCGATTCGGTGGAGCTGACCATGCGCGGGCATTGCTATGACGCAATTGTGGGGCTGGCTGGCTGCGATAAATCACTTCCAGGGATGATGATGGCGATGGTGCGGCTTAATGTGCCGAGCGTGTTTATCTATGGTGGCTCAATTTTACCGGGCAAATTCCGCGGCAAAGATGTGACGGTGGTTGATGTTTTTGAAGGTGTGGGCAAACATTCCGCTGGTGAAATGAGCGCGGAAGATTTGCACGAGTTGGAACAAGCCGCTTGCCCGTCCGCAGGCAGTTGCGGCGGGCAGTTCACCGCCAATACCATGGCTTGTGTGAGCGAGGCTATTGGTCTGGCTCTGCCAAATTCCTCTGGTGCGCCCGCGCCTTATGAATCGCGCGATGCTTTTTGTTTTGAGTCGGGTCGTGCAGTGATGGAACTTATCAAAAATAAAATTCGTCCAAGGGATATTGTCACCCGCAAATCGATGGAAAATGCGGCGGCGGTAGTGGCGGCGACGGGCGGCTCAACCAATGCAGCCTTACATTTGCCAGCAATTGCCCATGAATGCGGCATTGATTTTGACATTCACGCGGTGGGCGAAGTATTCAAGCGCACACCATATCTTGCTGACCTTATGCCGGGTGGAAAATATACCGCGAAGGATTTGTTTGATGTGGGCGGCGTGCAAGTTGTTCTAAAAACCTTGCTTGAGGGCGGATATTTGTATGGCGACTGCATGACAGTTACGGGCAAAACTCTGGCGGAAAATCTTGCCAATGTAAAATTCCCCGATGGACAAAAAGTTGTATTCCCGCATGATGCTCCACTTACCAAAACTGGCGGCGTGGTTGTGCTAAAAGGCAACCTTGCACCAGAAGGCGCGATTGTAAAAGTTGCGGGCATGAAAAACTTGGTATTTTCTGGATCAGCATTGTGTTTTGACTGCGAGGAGGATGCTTTTGCGGCTGTTCAGCAACGCAAATATAAAGAAGGCGATATTTTAATCATCCGCTATGAAGGGCCACAAGGCGGGCCGGGGAGGCGCTAGATGCTTTCTACCACCGCCGCCATTTACGGGCAGGGAATGGGTGATAAAGTGGCACTCATCACTGACGGGCGGTTTTCTGGCGGTACACGCGGCTTCTGCATCGGGCATGTTGGGCCAGAAGCAGCCGTGGGCGGGGTTATCGCCCTGCTCAAAAATGGCGATAAAATCACCATTGACGCAGTAAAAGGCGAAATAAATGTTGATTTGAGCGACGCAGAACTGGCAGGGCGCAAAGCCGATTGGAAGCCACGCAAAACCGACTATAACTCGGGCGCACTGTGGAAATACGCGCAGTTGGTTGGCTCAGCGGAAAAAGGCGCGGTAACTCACCAAGGCGGGGCGGCAGAAACCCACATCTATGCGGATATTTAGGGATCTATAAAAAATTAACCTAAAATTAATACGAATACCGTATAATCCACCTTATGATCTTTAAGAAACATGGGGGTGGGTTATGGTTATGTTAATGAATATCACTAATATTGGCAACACAAGTGTTGGTGGTGTTCAGGTAACTGGCTTGGGTGACGAGAATCAAAAGCCTCTTCCTCTTGCTGGAAATGGGTTGTTTGAGCAGCTCTCTACAGTTCTGCCCTACCTATCAACAAATCCGCAAATATACGCAAACAGCACTCTTTTATCACAAGCCATGGGGCGCACAAACAGCGGATTACAACTTCCGTCTTCTAGCCCAGCTACGGTTGCGTCAGCGCAAACAACACCAGCTCCTGAACGCAGTAATTCTTATGGTGTTGTGAGCTAGAAAATCAATGTACGCACCACATATAACCCCGCCGCCTCTTTCCAATAATGCTATGGCTGATTTGCTCTGCACCATCATGATTTTATGTCGTGGCGTTGGTGAGAATGGCAATCCCTGCTGGGCTTATATGTGCATCAAACCGAGCATGGCGCGATCATTCAAAGAAGCGCGGGATCGCGGCATATTTGACATTGAAGATTACGGATCAGTGTTGGAAGCTGGTGAAGGCAGCGAACCGCCAGCAGAAGTTAAATGGCGCATGGAGCGCGAATATGGAATGAATCACCATTATGAGGATGATTTATTGCAAGCAATCGCGGAAATCAAACGCATCGAACATTCCTAAACCTCCTCCAAAACTATCTGTTTATTTTGTGGATTGATGGACAGCTTGAGTCTGCCTTGAGTAAGCATCTGCGCCTTACGCCCAAAAATATCATATCGCCAACCGTGCAAAGCTGGTGTTTGCGCTCCGCCGAGTGCGATTTCCTCCAAGTCATCCTTGCCCGCGATTATTGGTGCGGCAATGCCATGAATTTCCGATTTCACCTTTAGCAATAGCTGCAACATCGCAATAACGCTCACCACATTTTCCGATGATTTTCTTGATTTCCCAACCTGTGGAAATTCGCTGGCGGGCAGAGCCAGAGCGCGTTCAACGCAAGCAAATATTTCCTCAATCCGCGATTTTGACATATTTTTTTCAAAACTACGCATCCGCGCCAAATCCGCCATTTTGCGCGGCAAAACCGAGGCTAGCTCAACGAGTGCCTCATCCTTTACTATCCGCCCGCGCGGGACATCATTTTTCCGTGCCTCAATCTCGCGCCACTGCGCCAACTCGCGCAGAGCCGCCAGATGTTTCGGGCGCATCGAGCCATATTTAAGGCGTTTCCAAGCACTGGCTGGATCAGCTTGATAAAGCGCAGGGTCAGCAAGCAGCGCGTGTTCCTCTGCTATCCACAACATACGCCCAGAAGCGGCAAGCTGCACGCAAAGCTTTTCATAAATAACGCGCAGATGCGTAACATCGGACAGCGCGTAGGAAAGCTGTTTTTCCGATAGTGGACGCGCCGCCCAATCGGTAAAGCGCGAGCTTTTATCCAGTTCCGCGCCGACAATTTTATTCACCAAAGTTTCGTAAGACACTGACTCGCCATATCCGCAAACACTCGCCGCGATCTGGGTGTCAAAAATATTTTCTGGAATTGCGCCTGCCAGCAAATAAAAAATCTCAATATCCTGACGGCAAGCGTGAAAAACTTTGACAAGATCAGGCTTTGCCAAAAGCGCGAACACGGGCGCAAGATTTATTCCCTCCGCTAGCGGGTCAATCAAAGCCGTTGCGCCGCCCTCCCCCTCGCCCGCAATCTGCACAAGGCACAGCCGCGGAAAATAAGTTTTGTCGCGGATAAACTCAGTATCAACGGTAATATACGCGCCGTTTTCCACCTGCTTGCAGAATATTTCCAGTTCATTTTGTGTGGTTATTAATTCTTTCATCACTCAAACCGCGCTGCGTCCGCCAGATACACACCCAAAACCGTCACTTTTTTGCAATAGAAGCTCAATTCCTCGAGCGAGTTTTGCACATTTTTCTCATGCGGATGCCCTTCAAAAGTCAGGAAAAACTGCGCCGCATCGCGCCGCTTTCCGCCTGCAATATAGCTTTCCAGCTTCACAATATTCACGCCGTTCGTGGCAAAACCACCAAGCGATTTATACAAAGCGGCTGGCATATTGCGAACAGTGAACAGCAGCGTGGTTAGCACCCTGCCCTTTTTTGGCTCGGGTTCAATCGGTGAGCGGGCGATTTGTATAAACACTGTTACATTATCATCCGCATCCTGCAAATGCTCGCGCAAAACCGTTAGCCCATAAAGCTTTGCCGCCAGCGGCGAGGCTATCGCCGCCTTGGTCGGGTCGTTCCATTTTGCCACATCCGCCGCCGCCGCCGCCGTGTTGGAATAGGTATGGGTAGCCAGCTTAAGCGTCCGCAAATTCTCGCGGCACTGCATCAAAGCCTGCGGGTGCGAATAAACATCAGTGACGCTTTCCAGAGTCGCACCATTCGCTGCCACCAAGCAATGCTCAATTTTCTGGAAATATTCACCAACAATATGCAGGTTGGTTTTGGGGATGAGATTATGGATTTCCGCCACGCGCCCCGCCTGTGAATTTTCAATCGGAATCATGCCGAGCGCGGCTTTCCCCGTCGCCACCGCCTCAAACACATCCTCAAATGATGGGCAAGGCAACGGCTGCATATACGGGCAGGCTTGGCGACAAGCCAGATCAGCATTCGCCCCCTCAACGCCCATAAAAGCTATAGTATTTTCTGCATCAGTCATATTCACACTCCCCATCTAAGAATTTTTATATAACTTAATTTTTATTTTATAGCAAACAATCGGAAAAAATTCTCGCTGGTGGCTGTGGCGCATTCTTCCTCGCTGATGCCTTTTATTTCCGCCAGAGTTTTATTCACCTGCGCCACGAAGGCTGGTTCGTTGCGCTTGCCGCGGTGTGGCGTGGGTGCGAGATATGGGGAATCAGTTTCCACCAGCAGCCTGTCCAGTGGGACAATGGCAATAATTTCGCGGATTGCACCCGCCGTTTTGAAGGTTATAATCCCCGAAACTGAGATATAACCGCCGAGCGCAAGCGCAATATCCGCAAGTTGGCGCGAGGAGCTAAAACAATGCAGCAGAAACTTAAACGCCCCTTTTTCCATTTCGGATTGTAATATCGCCGCCATGTCATCGTCCGCGTCGCGGGTGTGGATAATCAGCGGCAAACCCGTTGCCCGCGCTGCTGCAATATGCTCAAGGAAACTGCGCTTTTGCAGCTCGCGATCGCTATGTTCATAATAATAATCAAGCCCTGTTTCGCCAATGCCAATCACCTTCGGGCGCGAGGTTTTTTCTATCAGCTCCTGTGCGGAAACGATTTCCTGCTTGCCTGAATCATTGGGATGAACGCCGACCGAGCAATATATCCCCTCATTTTGCGCGGCGATAGCATGGACTTCATCAAACTCCGCCATATCGGTGCAGATGGTTTGCATCACGCCAACACCCGCCGCCCGCGCCCGCGCAATCACCTCGCCCAAATCCGCCGCAAAATCTGGAAAATTCAAATGACAATGCGAATCAACCAGCATTTTTTGCCTCACCAAAAACAATGTCCGCGCCAATGTCCGCGGCAGGTGCGGAGTGGGTTAATTTGCCAACGGAGATATAGTCAACGCCAGTTTCGGCAATGCCGCGCACGCTTGCCAGCGACACGCCGCCCGAAGCCTCCAGCGGAATTTTGCCTTCTGCTAGTACCACTGCTTCCTGCAAGGTTTTATTATCCATATTATCCAGCAAGATGCGGTCGGGAGCGGCGGCTATGGCTTCTGCCACTTGCGCCAGCGTGTCGCACTCCACAATTATCGGCAAATCCTTACCCGCCCGCGCTTTTGCCACAGCACCAGCAATTCCACCACAAAGCGCAATATGGTTGTCTTTTATCAGCACCATGTCATCTAGGCGAAAACGATGGTTTTTTCCGCCACCAACGGTCACTGCGTATTTATCCAGCAAGCGCAAATTCACCATGGTTTTGCGCGTATCAAGTATCACCGCTTTCGTGCCAGCGACCGCCGCCACATATTCACGAGTGAGACTCGCAACGCCGCACATGCGCTGCATAATATTGAGAGCCACGCGCTCACCAGCCAGAAGCATCCGCGCACTACCATTCGCGGTTGCTAGCACAGTGCCAGCAGCAACAAATTCCCCTTCCCCCACATTCACACTAACACCGACACCAGAATAAACCAATTCAGGAATAAACGAACCACACACCACCATATCTTCGCGGGCGACAAACGCCATTTCCGCCATTTGATTTGCGGGAATTAAAAGATTGGAAGTTATGTCGCCACAACCAATATCCTCCGCCAATGCGCGGGAGATAATGTCTTGTATGGGAGAGATGAGAAGGTTATGAGCTATTGACATCACGCAGCTATCGTATCGGTCGCCGTGTCGGTGTCGGTGGCAGTTTTTAGGATAAAGAACCTAACCGACACTGACACCGATCACTGACACAACTTACGCAGCTTCTTTCAAAGCTTCAGCAGCAGCGGCAACTTTCGCCCGCAGAAACTTCATCAGCTTGTCATTTGCGGTTTTATAGTCTGTGCCTTCGCAAGCGGCAAACTCACCAACCAAGCGCGACATCGCTGATTCATAAATCATGCGTTCAGAGTATGAGCGTTCCGATTGGTCAACATTTTGGTGCAAGTCACGAACCACTTCCGCGATAGAGTGAATATTGCCAGAGTTGATTTTTGTTTCATATTCCTGCGCCCGACGACTCCACATACCACGGCTGGTGCGTGCGCGGCTTTTCAGGGTGATGAACACTTTTTTCATCTGTTCAGGCGTGCTAACAGGGCGCAGACCCGCCGCCGTTGCCCGCGACATAGGAACGCGCAGGGTCATTTTATCTTTTTCGAAAGAAATAACCAACATGCGAAGTTCGATGTCGCCAATCATCTGCGTTTCTTCGGCAAGAATTTTGCCCACGCCATGAGTTGGATAGACAACATGATTGCCAACTTTATAAAGCAATTTGTTTGGCACAGCCTTCACCGCAGCCGTTTTCACCGCCGCCTTAGCAGGCACTTCCTTACGCGCCAATGACGGCTTCGCGCTTGATTTTTCGACTGCCCGAAGAGCTGGCTTAGAAGCTTGCGCTTTTACTGGAGTTTTTTGCGATTTTTTCGCCACCGATTTTAGTGGTGTTTTTACCTGAGCTTTTACTTGAGCCTTCTGTGCCATAGTTTTTCCTAACGCAAGTTGCTGCAATATATGCAAATGGTTTAACTATATATAGTATATTATTCAGAGCATTACCCACTATAAAATGTAGATTTCGTCTAAATCGAGTATTAATATAGCATGGAAATCTAAAAAAAGAAAGTTTTTATTTCAAATGCAATATAATTTTATTTTTCGCCGCTAGCGGGATTTGCGCTAAAAAAATTCTCGAATTTTCCTGCTACGCCTTTGAAACTATCGGCATCATCCGCCGCCGCTTTTTTAACGGTGAGGTTCGGCCATTTTGCTGCATATTCGCGGTTCAGCTCCACCCATTTCAGCAGCTCGTCTGATTCTGGCAAGATGGCTTCCGCTGGGCATTCAGGCTCGCACACACCGCAATCAATGCACTCATCAGGGTTAATAACCAACATATTTTCGCCCTCATAAAAACAATCAACAGGGCAAACTTCAACGCAGTCAGTATATTTACATTTAATGCAAGCATCAGTAACAACAAAGGTCATAGCAATACTCCAAACCAGCTAGTGAAAAGGCGGATATGATTAAACTAAATTTTCTTTTTTGTCCAGAGATAACAACAGCGCGAGTGCAGCTAAGATGATCAATATCGCTAGCGAATTATTTATTGAAAAAATGGCAAAGGCAAAAATCTGTAATGATAATAAAATACAAACACTTACTGATAATCCTCCAGCTTTGTTCGTTCGCTCATAAATCCATGCCATAACTGGCAAAAAAATCCACGGCGTGTCATAGGCAAAGCTAAACGGTGTGCATAGCATGGCAGCAATGCCAAATGCCAGCCATTTGCTGGCTAGTGAATAATTTTTGCGCCAGATATTCTGCACCCCATAAAGCGCAAAGCCAACGACTATAAAATGCAATGCCCAAGCATGTGTTACTGAAAATCCAGAGCCAAGCAATGCGCGGTAAGTTGAATAGATGCTGAATATCCATGTATCGGTGGAAAAAGATGTTTCACTAACCATGCTGAAATGCTGGGCAGCAATCAGAAAAATATCCCATCCAAAAATCATATTCGATATAATAAGCAGAAAAATAGTGTTGAAAATAGTGTATAACAGCACCCGCCAATATCCCCCAAAGATTAAGGCAATTGGTAGCAAAATAGCAAAATGCGGCTTGACGCTAAGAATAGAAAAACAAATCCCCGCAAGAATTGGAGATTTTTTGATTGATGCCATGCCAATTCCCGCAATAGCAGAAAGAATAAGCGCGTTCTGTCCCATGATTAAACAGATAAATATGCTTAGATTTAGAATTGTAGCAAAGAAAAACACCCCACGAACGCGCCAGAAATACCATAGAGCAGTGCTTGGAAGAACAATGGAAAGCAATAACCACGCCGCCAACGAAAAATAATATGGCAGCTCCGCAAATGGCATGATGAGCAGAAAATAATGTGGCGGATATGGCCACGGCCAATGTGATATTTTTTCCTCCGCTAAATCGGGAACAACCGCTTGCGTTGCCTGATATGCGCCAAGTTTAGTGTATAAACTATGAATATTGCCGAGGATAGCTTGCTTCGCGGCGGCATAAAACGGCAGGAAATCGCGCCCGACATACTGCCCATCAATGCTGGCAAATCCATACGCGGGCGTAAGGCTGTGCAGCAATGAGGAAAAACCAATATAGGCAAGAAGCAATGACAAAGTGTAAAATAACAGCAGAGTAATTTGCTTTGCGTTGTATGATTTCATCAAATTGGCTCTCAGGTTTTAATCCTATAGCCCTTGCTAAATAATATTGAGGTAATTGTCCAGAGCAAAATATTAGTAATGGTGAGGACTACCATGCCCAGCTCAATCGTGCCGTCCGTATAGCCCACAGTGGCATAGCGAAATCCGTCAATCATATAGAAAAATGGGTTGAAATGGCAAACGATATACCAAAAATGCGGCAATTGTTTAATGGAATAGAATGTCCCAGAAAGGAAGGAAAGCGGGGTGATGATATAGTTAGTAATCGCCGATAGCTGGTCAAATGACTGCGACCAAATACCTGTTAAAATGCCAAGAAGTGCGAGCATAATCGAGGCAGAAACCACAAAAAACAACCCGATAAATGGGTGCATAATCGGAAAGGAAACGAATATATAAACCGCGATGGAAACCGCAAGCCCAACCAAAATCCCGCGCACCACACCGCCAACCACCATGCAAAACACCAACTCCGCGCCCGTAAATGGTGGCATGAGAATGTCAATAATAACCCCTTGAATTTTTGCGAGCATCAGCGAGGAAGAGGTATTGGCAAAAGCGTTCTGCACCACCGCCATCATAATCAAACCCGCCGATACAAACTGACCGTAAGGCACAAAATCAATCATCCGCTCGTTGTTACCCATAGCGAGCATCAAAACCGCGAGAAACAACAAGGTCGTAACAATCGGCGCAACGATAGTCTGATTCCAGACTTTCATAAAACGCCAGATTTCACGCTTACATAAGGTGGCAACGCCGATGGTGTTTATTGAGTTCATGTTTTACGCTTCAAGAATGGGGATGTTATATTTAGCAAGGATTTTATCTCGAGTTACCAATGTTAAACCAGTTAGTTTTGCTTGTGCCACCAATGCCCTATCGAATGGATCTTTATGATATAATGGCAAGTCTTTAACTGCGTAAGCTTGCTGAGAAGTTAGCGGTAATTCATAAAAACCGTAAATTGCAAAAGCTTCCTCAAACGGCTTATCGGTTGATAGCTTACCGATTGCTTGTTTTATGCCAAGCTCCAAAAATGTTACGCTGCTGATAAAAATACGATTATTAGAGTCACTGATTGCAGATTTTGCAGGATATGACAAAAAATCTGGCGTTTCTAACCACCAAATAAAGGTGTGTGTATCAAGAAGAAAATCCACTATTTCGACTCTTCATCAGGAAATAATTTTGAATTGTAAAACAACTCTTCGATCTGCTTATCACACTCGTCAAAATCATCAGACATTTTTATTTTACCTTTCCACTGCCCACCCACCCTTGGCTCGGAACTCTTAAAAGAAATCGGCGTTAGGCGAACCATAACTCCGTCATCTTTCGATATAACAATATCATGCCCAGCCACCGCACTTTGAATAAGTGCGGCAAGCTGAGGCTGAGCGTTTGTTACATCAATTATCTGCATAAAATTATTTTCTATCCCCAAAAAAGCGCAGCAAATAGATGAAGATATTGATAAAGTCCATGTACAGGTTCAGCGCACCCATGACTGAAGCTTTAGCCATCGCTTCGGAATTACCCGCAACTTGGTAATACATGCCTTTTATTTTCTGCGTGTCATAAGCAGTAAGCCCCACAAAAATTAAAACGCCGATTACTGAAAGAGCGAATTGCAAACCAGAGCTTTGTAAGAAAATATTCACAATAGAAGCAATGATAAGTCCAAACAGCCCCATAATCAGGAAAGACCCCATACCCGTCAAAT
>SXRF01000012.1 GCA_005792635.1 Rickettsiales bacterium | reverse complement strand
CGGGTAAAACCACCCTGTTCAAAATGATTACGGGCGTAGAAAAACCTGATGGCGGAACATTCGTCGTCGGCGAATCAGTGAAGCTCGGCTATGTTGACCAATCGCGCGATGCTCTGGATGATAAAAAAACTGTGTGGGAGGAAATTTCAGGCGGGGATGAGGAAATCATGCTCGGCAAAAAGCTGGTTAAATCCCGCGCTTATTGCTCCAGCTTCAATTTCAAAGGCTCTGACCAACAGAAAAAAGTTGGCATGCTTTCAGGCGGTGAGCGCAACCGCGTCCCCCGAGCCAAGATGCTGAAAAAAGAGCATCATGTTCTGCTGCTTGACGAACCTCCCAATGATCTTGATGTGGAAACTTTGCGTGCGCTGGAAGACGCTTTGCTTGATTTTGCGGGTTGCGCGGTGGTGATTTCGCATGACAGGTGGTTCTTAGACCGCATCGCCACCCATATCCTCGCCTTTGAGGGCGACAGCCATGTGGAATGGTTTGAAGGCAACTATGAAGCCTATGAAGCCGACCTAAAACGCCGCCTCGGCGTTGATGTCCTCACCCCAACCAAGGTAAAATACCGCCCGCTGCGGAGGGGATAACTAGACATTTATGTCTTATTTATGGCTTGACAATTGCGACATATATGCCATACAATCCGAGGTGCTGCGATGAAATATAGCGAATTCAAAAAATGGCTTAAAGAACAAGGCTGTGCTTTTGAAGAAGGACGCGGAAAAGGTGGACATATAACAATTCACTATAATGGCAGAAAAACTGTTATGCCTTTTCATGGCAGTAAAGAAATTGGGAATGGTTTGGTTAATGCCATTAAAAAACAACTTGGTTTGAAATAGAGGCGGCTTATGCGTTACCCAATATTAATTGAGAAGATTGAAGGCGAATATATCGCGACTCTAAGCCATCCCAATGGCAGGTTTCAGGGGGCGTGTGCTGGTTCAACCAAAGAAGAAGCCAAGTCCGAAGCTGCAAAAATGCTAACCGAGGTGATCGCTTCTGCTCTGGCGGATGGTGATGAGTTGCCAAACCCAAAGGATTGTGACGCTGGCAATTCTTTCGTTTCTTTGCCACCTTTGCTTGCGGCGAAGGTTGCGCTATTTATGGAAATGCAGCGACAAGGAAAGCGTAAAGCGGATTTAGCTCGTGCGCTTGGTGTTAATCAAAAACAAATTGACCGAATGTTTTCTCCAGTTCATGCTTCTGTACTTTCGCAACTACAAGCCGCTGCCAAAGCTTTGGGGCGTACGCTAGAAATTCGCCTAGCTTGATTAACGAGGAAAACTTTAGTGAATAATTTCTACATAACCACGCCGATTTATTATGTGAATGACCGCCCGCATTTGGGGCATGCTTACACTTCTGTTGCTTGCGATGTGTTGGCGCGGTTTAACCGTTTGTCGGGGAAAAAGGTGAAATTCCTGACAGGGACGGATGAACACGGGCAGAAGGTGGAAAAATCGGCGGAAAAGGCGGGTGTCGCGCCGCAGGAATTCGTGGACGGCGTATCCCAGCATTTCCGCGATCTGGCAAGCCTGATGAACATTAGCAATAATGATTTTATCCGCACCACCGAGCCTCGCCATATCAAATCCGCGCAGGCGATTTGGCAGAAAATGCTTGAACGCGGGCATATTTACCTCGGCAGCTATGCGGGATGGTATAGCGTGCGTGATGAGGCGTATTATCAGGAAAGTGAGCTGGTCGGCGGCAAAGCCCCAACTGGCGCGGATATTGAGTGGGTGGAAGAGCCAAGCTATTTCTTTGACCTTTCCAAATGGGGTGAGAAACTCCTTGCATATTATGAGGCAAATCCAGATTTTATCGCGCCCGCCAGCCGTCGCAACGAAATAATCAGCTTTGTGCGCGGTGGATTGCGTGACCTTTCCATCTCGCGCACCAGCTTTTCTTGGGGAATTACCGTGCCTTCCGCGCCTGAACACATCATGTATGTGTGGCTGGACGCGCTGACTAACTATCTTTCCGCGTTGGGTTATCCTGACACTGGGGCAGCGGATTATGTGGATTTTTGGCAGAATGGCTACAAGATGCACATGGTGGGCAAGGATATTATCCGTTTTCACTCCGTATATTGGCCAGCATTTTTGATGGCGGCGGAGCTGCCGCTGCCTGACAAAATCTTCGCGCATGGCTGGTGGACGATTGAGGGCGAAAAAATGAGTAAATCGCTGGGCAATGTGGTTGCGCCAGCCGATTTAGTGGCGCAGTTCGGGCTGGATCAAACAAGATGGTTTTTGATGCGCGAAGTGCCGTTTGGCAATGATGGGAATTTCTCGCGTGAGCGCATGGTGGCGGTGATAAATAGTGAGCTGGCGAATAATATCGGTAATCTGGCGCAGCGCACGCTCTCCATGGTTGCCAAAAATTGCGGCGCACAAGTTCCAGATGCTGATGGGGTTAGTAAAGACGAGCTTGATTTGCAGTTTTTGGATAAAATCTATGTGACCAATGCCGACACGCCAAAAGCCGTGGCAAATCGCTATATGGCTTGTGAATTCAACGATATAATCGCCGACATTGTCTCCATTGCCAGCGAGGCGAACAACTATATTGACACCAAAGCCCCGTGGAAACAAAAGAAAATAGACGAACGGCTGATGAACGCCACGCTCTATCATTTGCTGGAGGGGATTCGCTGCATCGCCATTATGATTCAACCATTTATCCCAACTTCTGCTAGCAAGATTTTGGATTTGCTGGCAATCCCGCAAGAAAAGCGCGGTTTCACAAATTTATCGGCAGATTCCGCATTGCTGGCTGGTACAACACTTCCGCCGCCAGAGCCAGTATTCCCAAGATTTGTGGAGAAGGAGTAGGTTCTTTTTGAGGAATTCGCTATGGCGCAAGCGAAAATGGTGGTTTCCGAGAACCGTAGCGCAGTGTACACTAAGTACATGAGCAACGGAAGCACAGGAAACTACCATTTGCAGCAAGCTATAGTAGAATTCCTAAACAGAACCTAGTCATAGGCAAGAACCTACTAGCATGGCAGGTTTTTTAATGCTATGGTTGCTATATGGATTGGGAAAGTGGGAATTTTGGTAAAAATATAGTAATAAAAATTGGCAAAATAAACAGCAGTTTTTTGTTTGCAATTGATAATCATTCGCAAGGGGCAATAATATGATAAAAGGCAAAAACGCGATTGTTACAGGTTCAACCAGCGGCATCGGGCTGGCGATTGCCCACAGCTTGGCAGAGGCTGGTTGTAATATTCTGCTTAATGGTTTTGGTGAAAAGGCGGCGATTGATGCGCTAGTTCGGGAATTGCAACAAACATACAAGATACAAGTGGATTATTCGCCTGCGGATATGACAAAACCCGCTGAAATTGCGGGAATGATTTCGCAAGCGCAACGAGTTTTTGGTAGTTGCGATATTTTGGTCAACAACGCTGGAATTCAGTTCACCGCGCCAGTTGAGGAATTTCCTGAGGAAAAATGGGACGCGATTATTGCCATCAATCTTTCTTCAGCCTTTCATTCAGTAAAAGCTGCTTTGCCGAGTATGCAAAAAAACAATTACGGTCGTGTAATAAATATTGCTTCGGTGCATGGTTTGGTGGCATCAAAAAACAAAGCGGCGTATGTGGCGGCGAAGCATGGAATTGTAGGGTTGACCAAGGTTGTTGCGCTGGAAAATGCTGAAAGCAATATAACTTGCAACGCTATTTGCCCTGCTTGGGTTCATACGCCTTTGGTGCAAAAGCAAATTGACGATAAAGCCAAAGCCGAAAATATTTCCGTGGAAGAAGCGACAGCTCGTTTGCTTGGTGAAAAACAGCCAAATAAACGCTTCATAAAACCAGAGCAAATCGGCGCGATGATCGTGTTTTTATGTGGTGACAATGGTGCTTCAATGACAGGCGAAATTATCACGATGGACGGCGGCTGGCTCGCGCAATAAAATCACGCAATAGAACCTAGGGGATTTCTATGGTTCTAAGCAGGGAACGGGTAGGGATTTCCAGATGGTTTTTTCCTGTGGTGGGCGCACCAAGGCTTCACCGTCCAAAACAACTTCGCCTTTTTGGTTGGTGCAGGTTGTTTTTAGGGTTATTCGCTTATATTTATCATCTTTAGCAATAACCTCTGCCCGCGCCGTTACTGTATCATTCAAATATACAGGGCGCAAAAATTTAAGGGTTTGCCCAAGGTAAATCGTCCCGAGACCGGGTAATTGCATTCCAAGCAAGCTGGAAAACAGCGAGCCAGTCCACATACCATGCCCGATTACACCATGAAAAATATCGGTTTTTGCGTATTCTTCGTCTAGATGTGCAGGGTTCATATCACCAGTCACGGCGGCAAATAGCAAAATATCTTTCTTGGTCAGGGTGCGCGAAAGGCTGGCGCAGTCTCCAATCTTGATTTCATCGTAAGTTTTACTCTCGGTATTAAATTTTTCATCCATATTCAACATTATCCTTTGATATTAACGATGACTATTGACATGTATATTCACAGGCATAAACTAGCAGAATATATTTGACTTAACTAGTGAGTAATTATGATTATTACATTTGCTGCGCTGGGGCTTTCTTTGTTCCTTTTTTCTGCTGCATTTCTCTTATTGTGCCACTCGTTAAAGGAGGAGTAGTGTTCATGCTATATGTTATTGGCATAGTGGCAGCTGCATTGCTGGCGTATCTTATTGTCTCCTTGCTCAAGCCAGAGCTTTTTCCCTGATTTTTATCAACCAAGAAGAAATAAATCATGTCATCATTTATCTATATTGCCTTGTGTTTGGCGGTTGTTGCCGTATTTATAAAACCGTTGGGGAAATATATTGCCCGCGTGTTTATGGGGCGAAAAATCTGGTTGGAAAAACCGCTTGGCTGGCTGGAGCAGGGGATTTACCGCGTTTGTGGTGTAAATCCAACAATGGAAACCAGTTGGACTTCCTACGCAAAAGCCGTCCTTATTCTTGGGTTTTTTGGATTTTTACTACTGTATTTTATCCTCGTTTTTCAGAATTTTTTACCACTTAACCCGCGTGAACTCTCTGGGTTACCTTCTGATCTCGCCTTTAATGCGGCGATTAGCTTTATAACCAACAGCAATTGGCAGAGCTATTCGGGCGAGGTGGCGTTAAGCCAGTTTAGCCAAACTGCTGGCTTGGTGGTGCAGAATTTTCTTTCCGCCGCAACGGGTATGGCGGTGGCGGCGGCTTTGGTGCGCGGTATTGTTCGCAAGCAGATGACGACCATTGGCAATTTTTATGTGGATGTGGTGCGCGGTACGCTTTATATCCTGCTGCCATTATCAATAATTTTCGCGGTGTTTTTAGCTTCGCAGGGCGTGGTTCAGGAATTAGGTCATGGTTTAGTATCTTCGCAAGTCGCCATAAAAATGTTGGGCAGCAATGGCGGCGGCTATTTTAACGCCAATGGTGCGCATCCATTTGAAAATCCAACTCCGCTTTCCAATTTCTTTCAGATTGTTTCTATTTTGCTGATTCCCACCGCTTTTGCCTATAGCTTTGGCGTTATGGTTGGCGACAGGCGGCAAGGGTGGTCAATGGTTGCGGCGATGGCGATTATTTTTATTCCGCTTATGAGCTTTGCTGTAATGAGCGAGCTTAAGCCAAATCCGCATTTTGAGCCAAGCGTGGTTGATGTTTCAGCGGGCAATATGGAGGGTAAAGAGGTTCGTTTTGGTGCGGCGAGTTCCGCGCTGTGGGCGGCGGCGACAACTGCGACTTCTAACGGTTCGGTGAATTCAATGCATGATTCTTTTTCGCCGCTGGGCGGGCTTGTACCGCTGATGCTTATGCAGTTTGGCGAAGTGATTTTCGGCGGCGTGGGCAGCGGGTTATATGGTATGATGATGTTCGTAATCCTCACCGTATTCATCGGTGGGCTGATGGTGGGGCGCACGCCTGAATATCTTGGCAAAAAAATCGGCGTGTTTGAGATAAAAATGGCCTCTCTTGTTATCCTTGTTCCTGCCATGGTGGTGCTAATCGGCACGGCGATTGCCGTTTCTACGCAGGCGGGTAGGGCGGGCATCCTGAATGGCGGCGCACAAGGATTTTCCGAAATTTTATACGCCTTCGCCTCCGCAGGAAATAATAACGGCAGCGCGTTTGCAGGGCTTTCCGCCAATACGCCATTTTACAATATCGCGCTGGGTATCGCCATGTTCATTGGGCGGTATTTTGTGATTATTCCTGTGCTTGCCATTGCTGGCTCACTCGCCGCGAAAAACATAACGCCAAACAGCGTGGGAACGCTGCCAACGCACACGCCACTATTCACCTCAATGCTGGTTGGTGTGGTTATTATGATTGGCGTTCTCACCTATATTCCCGCCATCGCCCTTGGACCTGTGGCGGAGCATTTAAGTTTAAGTGGGGGCGCAAAATAATGAAAACTGTACAAGAAAAAGCGCATCTTAATGTTTCCGAAGCCGTGTTTGGTGCGTTCAAGAAGCTTTCGCCAAAAAACCAACTTCGCAACCCTGTTATGTTTGTGGTGTATGTTGGTGCGCTGGTGGTTAGCGGGTTATATATCTATGCGAAAACTGGCGCGGAGATTGGCGGAGAGCCGATCTGGTTCACACTGTGGATTGCGATTTGGTTGTGGTTCACGGTTTTATTTGCCAATTTCGCGGAAAGCATCGCCGAGGGGCGCGGAAAAGCGCAGGCAGAAAGCCTGAAAGCCCTAAAAAAAGAAGTCAATGCCAAGAAAATACGCACCGCCGAATCGCGCAGTGATTATGAAGTTATTTCCGCCTCCAGCCTTAAAAAAGATGATTTGGTGCTGGTGGAGACTGGCGACGCAATACCCAGCGACGGGCAGGTGGTGATGGGCATCGCCTCGGTTGATGAAAGCGCGATTACGGGCGAATCCGCGCCTGTTATCCGCGAGTCTGGCGGTGATTGCGACGCGGTGACGGGCGGCACTCGCGTACTTTCCGATTGGTTAGTGGTGCGGATTACCGCCAATGCTGGTGAAAGCTTTATTGACCGCATGGTGTCGCTAGTAGAAGGCGCGAAACGCCAGAAAACACCAAACGAAATCGCGCTTTCCATCCTCCTTTCCGCTCTTACCCTTATCTTCCTTCTCGCCATTGCAACTCTGCTTCCATTTTCAATATTCAGCGTGCAGCAAAGCGGGGCGGGAACGCCCGTCAGCATGACAGTTCTCGTAGCACTATTGGTTTGCCTCGCGCCGACCACTATCGGCGGATTGCTTTCGGCGATTGGCATCGCGGGGATGAATCGCTTGCTGCAAGCCAATGTAATCGCCTCTTCTGGGCGGGCGGTGGAGGCGGCGGGCGATATAAACTGTTTGCTGCTTGATAAAACAGGAACGATTACTCACGGTAACCGCCAAGCTGATGAATTTTTTCCTTCCGCTGGCGTTACTATTGCGGAAATGGCGGAGGCGGCGCAGCTTTCATCGGTTGCGGATCATACGCCTGAGGGCAAAAGTATCGTTGCGCTTGCGCGGTCTAAATACGGCGTTGCCGAGCTTACGAGCGCACCAGAAGGCAGCGAATTTATTGAATTCAGCGCGGAAACCCGCGTTAGCGGTATAAAAATTGGCACGCGCAGCGTTATCAAAGGCGCGGGTGATGCCATTGAAAAACAGCTAAAAACTTATGGAAAAACTATTCCCGACGACACGCGGCGCAAGATAGAAGAAATAGCAAGGCTGGGCGGAACGCCGCTGGTAGTGATTGATGGTGGGCGCACGCTTGGCGTGGTATATCTAAAAGATATTGTGAAAATGGGGATTAAAGAACGCCTCGCTGACCTTCGCAAAATGGGCATAAAAAGCGTTATGATTACTGGCGATAACCCGCTGACTGCTGGAGCAATCGCGGCGGAAGCTGGGGTTGATGATTATCTCGCGCAGGCAACACCCGAAGATAAGCTAAAGCTCATCCGCAAGATGCAAACTGGCGGCGAGCTGGTCGCCATGGTCGGCGACGGAACGAACGACGCACCCGCCCTCGCGCAGTCGGATGTGGCGGTGGTGATGAACAGCGGAACGCAGGCGGCGAAGGAGGCGGGCAATATGATTGACCTTGATTCCGACCCCACCAAGCTTATTGAAATCGTGGAAATCGGCAAGCAACTGCTCATGACCCGCGGCTCGCTCACCACTTTTTCCATCGCTAATGACATAGCCAAGTATTTTGCAATTATTCCCGCTGCCTTCGCCAGCACCTATCCCGCTTTGGGTGCACTTAACATAATGCAGCTCACCTCGCCAGTTTCGGCGATGCTTTCGGCGGTTATTTTTAATGCGCTGATTATCATCGGGCTAATACCGCTCGCACTAAAAGGCGTTGCTTACCGCCCAGTAGGAGCGGCGGCATTGCTGCGCCATAATTTGCTGGTTTATGGACTTGGCGGTGTGCTTGTGCCATTCGTGGGGATAAAGGTGATTGATGTTTTGCTGACAATTGTGGGGGCTGTGTAATATGACGAACACACAAAAAACTTTTTTCCATTTCCGCGCTGGCTTTGCAATGCTTGCGGTTTTTACGATTTTGCTGGGTGGGGTTTATCCGCTTATGGTTACGATTTTTGTCAAAGTTTTTCCGCAGCACTCGGAAAAACTAATCGGGCGGGAATTTAGCGAAAATAAATATTTCTGGGGGCGGTTGTCGGCAAATAATTACGACGCGGGCAATTCTGGCGGCACAAATTTCAGCCCCAACAACCCCAAGCTTCTGGAAGCGGCGAATGCGCGGATTGCGGCGTTGCAGAAGGCTGACCCGAAAAACAAAGCGAAAATCCCCGTGGATCTAATCACTGCTTCGGCAAGTGGGCTAGACCCGCATATCAGCCTTTCCTCTGCGGAATATCAAATCTCGCGCATTGCCAAGGCGCGTGGGATGAAAGATGACGAGGTGCAAGCCATCATCACCGAGTATGTGGACGCGCAGAGCAAAATTTTTGGCAACCCGTTCGTAAATGTTTCGGAGCTAAACCTCGCTCTGGATGCGGAAGAAAAAAAGCGTAAGTAATATAAGGTTTTATTTATGAACCAACTCCCATGGTCAGAAAAATTCAGCCTACCAAAACCCAGCAAGAGAACTAATTTTATTATTGATGCTGGAAACCAAGACAGTTTGGCTGAAATGCCGATATTACAAGCAGTTTTGCATTGTGAATCTAAGCACTATGGAATAAAAGACTATTCTGTACTAAAAAGTGAACATGCTATTGCACATTTGATTGGTGCAGGTTTAGCAAGGGATGGTTTGTTGATGAACTATGCTAGGGCAGAACACGACAAACCACTTTATCAGGCTGGATTACAGTCAGAATTTATGGGTGACCTATATTCACAATTTTGTTTCAAGGATCAATCTACAATAGACACAGGCGATACATCAGATCAGGGAATAAAAACAATGGCTAGAGATTTTCTTCGAAAAGAAGAAATGGAACAGGAAAAAGACATAAAAAACACTCTAATTATGCTTGATGATTCAAAACATACTTATGGACATACTAAACATTACAAACATGCAAAGCACTATATTGATTATTTAACCAATGCTGGGATTTTAACAAATGTATCAGTAGGCAATATTTATATTTTATTCGAACTCAATTCAAAAAAAATGTGGAAGCCAAACATAGAAGAAGTCGCCTTTCATATACGCAAAGCCCTAAAAATACGCGAGAAAATAGAAGAATGGTTTGATAAACATACCAATGAAGAACGAAATATTGATACAATAATGAAAATGCCACTAAGCACCATAATGATTGACAACACCTCCAAAGAAGACATTGCCGAAAGAGAAGAACGCGCACGGCTTCGTAAAGAATTTTATGGCGCGAAGACCGTTGGGCATGATTTAATAAACGACAAACCATCTGAGCGACACAAATAAACCATGCAACTCTCCGAAATAGATAACATCCAAGAACTAACCGTGACAGGCACTGTGGTGGCGGTGATGGGGATGCTTATTGAATGCGCTGGCATTGAGCGATTGTTGAGCGTTGGTGCGCGGGTGAGTGTTTATGCCAGTAATGGTAAGATTTTGCCTGCGGAGGTGGTTGGGTTTCGTGATGGGCGCACGCTGCTTATGCCCTTTGCCAGCATTGAAGGGGTGGGCATCGGCGCGAAGGTGGTGCTAGAGGAAAACGCCAGCGTTTGCTATCCTTGCGAGGGCTGGCTCGGGCGGGTGATAAACGCCATGGGCGAGCCGGTGGATGGCAAAGGGCCGTTGCCTCGTGGCACAAAAGCGTACCAAATTCGCGCTGAACCGCCTGACGCGCACAGCCGCACCCGCGTAAAAGGCAAGCTGAATATGGGCGTGCGGGCGATGAATACCTTCCTTTCCTGCTGCCGTGGGCAGCGGATGGGGATTTTCGCTGGTTCTGGCGTGGGTAAATCCATCCTTATGTCCATGCTCGCCCGCAATTCGCAGGCAGACATCAATGTCATCGGGCTAATCGGCGAACGCTCCCGCGAGTTACAGGAATTCATTGAGGATGACTTGGGCGAAGAGGGCTTAAAACGCTCGGTGGTCATCGTTGCAACCAGTAGCGAGTTTTCACTCCTGCGCCGTCAATCAGCATATCTCACCATGGCGGTTTCCGAGTATTTCCGCGATACTGGCAAGGATGTTTTGTGTTTGATGGATAGTGTCACCCGCTTTGCCATGGCGCAGCGCGAAATCGGGCTTTCAGCGGGCGAGCCACCAACCAGCAAGGGTTACACGCCAACCGTTTTTGCCGAGCTGCCAAAGCTTCTGGAACGGGCAGGGACAGGAAAGCTAGGGCAGGGCAGCATCACAGGGCTATTTACCGTTCTTGTGGAAGGCGACGATACGAACGAGCCAGTTTCTGACACTGTGCGCGGGATTTTGGACGGGCATATCATACTAGACAGGGCAATCGCCCAGCGCGGGCGGTTTCCTGCTATCAATATCCTAAAAAGCGTTTCGCGCACCATGCCTGATTGCAACACGGAGGCGGAAAACGCACTGGTGCAAGTCGCCCGCCGTTTGCTCTCCACCTATGACGATATGGCGGAAATGATTCGCCTTGGCGCATATCGCAAAGGCTCTGACCCAGAAGTTGACAACGCCATAAAATATTACCCAGAGCTGGAAAATTTCCTCCGCCAGCGCAAGGACGAAAAAACCACACTGGACGAAGGCTATGACCAGCTCGCCAAGATTTTAGGAATAGCCAATTGGCGAGGTTGAATAGAATAGAAGCCACTTGAGAATGGCTCGCAACAGTCGCTCCTAAGCTTGTAAAAATATCATTTTAATTCAATCTATTACAATCTTGTTGCGAATAGTTATCAATTGCAAGTGAAAAAACACCTATTCATTTGGTTAAACAAAAATAGTAATTTGCTTTAATAAGTACCAATTTTCGTCATTGCGAGCCGAAGGCGAAGCAATCCAGAAACTATCAACAGACTGGATTGCAGCGTTCCTGCCGCGCCTTCGGCTCGCAGTCACTCGCAATGACGAGTTGATAGGCAAATACGCCCCCCCATAAAACAACCATAGCACAGGAAAATATGCTCTGGAAGTGGCTAGGTTCTGTTGAGGAATTCGCTAGAGCGCAAGCGAAAATGGCGGTTTCCGAGAACCGTAGCGCAGTGTACACTAAGTACATGAGCAACGGAAGCGCAGGAAACTGACATTTGCAGCAAGCTATAGTAGAATTCCTCAACAGAACCTACGGAAACACCGCGGTTAAGTTCAGCCCTTCATTTTCGGCAAAGCCAAACATCACATTCATATTCTGCACTGCCTGACCAGACGCGCCTTTGACGAGGTTGTCAATCGCGGAAACGATTATCGCCCGCCCGCTAGCGCGATCGGCAAAGACATTCATAAAGCAGTTGTTCGTGCCGCTCACTTGGTGGGTGCTGGGCATCGCTCCTTCGGGGAGCAACCGCACAAATTGCTCATTGGCGTATGCTTTTTCAAGTTCCGCCCGCAAATCCGCCGCCGTCTTACCCGCCGCCAGCTCAACATAAATGGTAGATAAAATCCCCCGATTCATCGGCATAAGATGTGGCGTGAATGTCACCACAACCTGCGCTTCTGCCGCCCAGCTTAGGCTTTGCTCAATCTCTGGCGCATGGCGATGCGACGCTACGCCATAAACGCGGATGCCGTCATTTACTTCCGTGAATAAATTAGCCTGCGAGGCGGCACGCCCTGCGCCTGTCACCCCTGACTTTGCATCAATAATAATGTTTTTATGGTTTATCAACTTTGCCGCCAGAAGTGGAGCAAGTGGCAAAATAGCCGAGGTCGGATAACAGCCAGCATTCGCCACAATCCGCGCAGTTTTCACCTTCTCGCGGGCGAGTTCGGTAATGGCGTACACAGCTTCTTTTTGCAAATCCACGGCGCGGTGTGCGTGACCATACCACTTTGCGTAAGTTTCAATGTCAAACAGGCGGAAATCCGCCGATAAATCCACCACGCGGACATGGGCGGGCAGAGCAGCTATTACTTCCTGCGTTGTGCCGTGAGGAAGGCAGCAAAAAGCTAAATCTACACTGGCGAAATCCACCTCCGACAGTGCCACCAATTTCGGCAAGCCACAAAAGCGCAAATGCGGATAGACCTCGCCAATTTCCTTGCCCGCTTGGCTATCGCCAGTGAGTGCAACAATGTTGGCGTGTGGATGTGGGAGTAATAGGCGAATAAGCTCCGCACCCGTATAGCCACTTGCGCCGATGATTGCGATGTTGATCTTTCTCTTCATATTACCTCTGTCTAATTTCATTAATTACTTACCGCCGTCCAAATATTGGCAATGGTGCGGCAGCGGCTGTTCATATCGTTAATCGTGCCGCCGCCTTTTTTCTTCCATTCATCATTGGAGGGAATGGCGGCTAGCTGATTATTAATCTGCGCGGTGGAGACATTGACGATTTTCTGCGCCACCTCCAGCTTTCCAGAAAAATCACCAACAAAGGCGTTGCTAAGTTTGATGATGCGCTCTTTTTGCTTGCTGATATTTAGCTGTAAATCCTTCGCGTTTAGCTCAGTTGGTAGATGGGCGGTATCAGCATATTGCCAATATGCCATAGCGCAGCTGGAAAAGGCAAGGTCGCTAATCAACTGGCGCATTTGCTCCGACGAAACGCTGATTTGCTCAGGTTTTTTTACTTCCGTCGCTGGTTTATCCTTGATTTCCGTTGCGTCTGGCTTCTTCGGTGCGGAGTCAGGACTTCTCCACACTGATTGATTAGCGATATAGCTTTCCTGTATCTGCTTAGTGGTTTCCTCATATTCTTTTTTCACTTCTTCTTTGCGCTTGGCGATAAAATTATCTATCGCATTCACAATATCGTCATGCCCAGCTTGATGCGCGAAGTTGCGGACATTATTCCCGTCATTATCAAACACCGCATAGCGAATATTTTTCGATAGCAAATACTCGGCACTATCTTTATTGCCGATTTTTGCGGCGTAGAACAGGGCGTTCTGCCCGCGTTTATCGGTTTTATTGACATCCGCGCCAGCCTCCACCAGTGTTTTTAGGATGTTGACCGCCTCCGCGTCCGCCCTGCTGGCGGCAAGGGCAAGCAGCGGCACGCCATTTTCATTGCTGGCATTGACATCCGCCCCTTGCGAAATAAGCAGCGCGACATCCGCCGCCCGCCCAAGATTTGTTCGGTAAATTAGCTCGTCCAAGGAAGGTTTGACTGCGGTTGAGGAGTAGGGGGCTTGCGCTGTTTCTTTGGTTGCTTCCTGCGCGAAAGCTGGCAAGGCAAACACCACCCAAGCCGCAATAATTAATCTCATAATCTTGATATTTTTCATATATTTCTCAATACTATAGTGGTTACCATAGCATTATTGTAACATAAATATTCAAAAAACATCACAAAAAACGGAGTGATTTTTCTGAATGTTCACCCTACCAACCGCTGGGGACGAGCTTGGTGGCGACTTTAACATTGTTTCGTCCGCTGTTTTTGGCGAGATACAGAGCCTCGTCCGCCCGTTTTAGCAATGCTTCCGCGCTGTCCTTTTCAAAATGCAAGCTGGCAACGCCGATACTCACCGTTTTTTGAATAGTTTGCCCATCACCACCTATAGAAAATGGGGTATTCTCAACAATTTCGCGCATACGGTTTGCCGCACCAAGAGCCGCCAGCGGGTCAGTTTCAGGCATGAGTATCACGAATTCCTCACCACCAAACCGCGCCGCTAAATCCGTTGACCGCGCTGTGCGGATGATAACAGCGGCTAGCTGTTTTAATATCATATCCCCGACATCATGCCCATGAGTGTCATTCACCTGCTTGAAATGATCCATATCCATAATCATAAGCGCGAGATGTTTGCTATTCGCAGTTGCTTGTTTAACCATGTTATCTAAATGGTTATTCAAGTAATGCCTGTTGTATAAGCCCGTCAGCCCATCGGTCAGAGCCATGGAAACGCTTTTTTGATATTGCGATTTAAGCGCGTCCTGATAGCGTTTGCGGCGAATTTGCGTTCGAACGCGCACCGCCATTTCGTTTCTATCCAACGGCACAGTCAAATAATCGTTAATCCCCATTTCCAGAGACTTGAACATTACCCGCGTGTCGTCCTCATCCACAAACACCATAAGCGGAACACTGCGTGTTTCTTCTTGGCTTTTTATGTGTGATGCAAGGCGCAGACCATCAGTATCCGTCAGCAGCGTGCTAATCAAAATAGCATCAAAATCGCCGTCCTTGGCAATGGCAAAAGCCTCTTCAGGGTCTTCAACCAGAGTTGCAACATAGGACTCATTAAGTTTTGTGATAATTTGTTTTGACTGCACAGAATCATCATCAACCAGCAAAACTTTTGCGCCAGAAACATCGGAGATAAAACTATTTGCGCCCTCTGTGCCGATGCCCATTTCTAGGCTGGTTTTATCGCGCAATCGCAACTCATCAAGCAAAGTTTTTATGCGAATTAGCGACTTCACCCGCGCAAACAACGCCATATCGTTGATTGGTTTAGTGATAAAATCATCCGCACCAGCCTCCAGCCCTTTAAGGCGGTCGGATTTTTCCGAAAGAGCCGTCACCATCACTACAGGAATATGCGAAACTTCTTTGTCGGCCTTTAGTTTCTGGCAAACCTCGAAGCCGTCCATCCCCGGCATCATCACATCCAGCAAAATAAGGTCAGGCTTATGTTCTTTGACTTTTTTGAGTGCTTCAAAGCCATCGCTGGCGGTAATCACATCATAATATTCGCTGGAAAGCTTGGCTTCTAACAGCTTCACATTGGCAGGAACATCATCGACAACCAGAATTTGCGCCGTCATATGAATCCTTACACCGCTTCCTGTTCGCCTAAAAACCTGCGTATCGTATTTAGGAAATGAACAATAGAAATTGGTTTTGAAATATAAGCCTCACAACCCGCAGCGAGGATTTTCTCCTCGTCATCCTTCATGGCAAACGCCGTCACTGCAATTATTGGAATATCTCGCACAGACTCATCCGCCTTCAAGCGGCGGGTGACATCCAAGCCAGAAATCTCAGGAAGTTGAATATCCATAAGAATAAGATTCGGGCGTTCATTGCGTGTCATGGCAATGGCTTCCAAGCCGTCCTTGGTTTCCATAATCTCATAGCCATGCGCCGTTAGCAAGTCACGGAAAAGCTTGAGGTTTAGGTCGTTGTCTTCAACTATAAGTATGCGTTTTTTCATGTTAGGGCATGGTTAAAGTGGTTCTGATAGATGATTTTTACACCTAAAGACTTAACAAATCACTAATTTGAGAGATTTTTTATATAAAAAATGCAGAAATTATATTTTTGGCCGTACTGCGTGAAGCGGTGGCGAGTGGGAAGATTTAGCAAAAAATTTGCATTCATTAACTAAATTGTCATAAAATTGTAATAATTTTGTGGTAAATTACTATCCAGTAATTGATTTATTGAAAATTTTTACATGGGATACTTAATATGGAAAACCAAGAAGATATTGATAAAATGCAACTAGACGGATTTTTTTATCTTTATGCTCCAAGCGATGCTAAACCAAACATGCTAACAAGAACCATTAATGGTCTTAGGGGAAGTGATTGTTATACAGTTGGGCAATTAAGATATTTAACCGATGGGTTCACATTTATAAATCCTAGCAGGCTAAGCGTGCTTCCTAATATCGGAAGTCATGCATTTAACATTATCAAAGAAACTTGTCAAAATTATCTGGATCAAACAACAGAAGTTGTTGCTGGGAAGGCGGGGTCTCAGTTAGAGATAGAACCTGTTGATTTGGAAGTAGAACCAATCGATATAAAAAAAGGTGCGGGTCAATGGTCTACAAAAGTTTTAGGACGCGAAAAAACAGAAGAAAAGCCAAAAGAGCAGGAAGAAAAGAAACCAGCTAATCATCGTGTTAGAGCGGCAGTTGCAAGAAAAGCTGAATTCGAAATGAATAGGAAAAATCTTGGTCGCGGCGACAGTTGGGACGCAGGACGCTAATATGCTATAGCTGGAAAATATATAGTTGCATTTTGTCCTTCACATACCGTAAAAAATGCGCTATATTGTAGTCGTTACTTCGGTGACTATGACAATAAACGCGATTCAGAATAAACGAACTGGACTCGGGGGCAGAACCCGACAGCTCCACCTAAGTTCGTTAGTTATGAGCGAAGCGAATTTACGAGAACTTAGCCGCGCCGTAGCCTTTGCGAAGGCGGGCGGTAAAATTGATTAGTCCGCCGCCGCCCTTTGGGCTTTGGCGCGACGCTCAAAATTCTCAAGTTCACTTCGTTCACTAGCGAATTTTGGCGGGGCTGACTTAGCATTCGACAGGCGTAGTAAAGGTGTTGTTTTTGTCCGCTATGATACTAGCGTAATTAGGTCGAAACTCATAAATGCTAACGATAATGTTGCATTTGTTGCTGCTAACGACAACACCGTCGTAGAAGTACGCGCTGCAGCCTAACGGCGAGCGCATACTCTAGTATGTAACACGGTTATTGGAACGGGTACCGGGTAACAGAAACCCGTTCTTCTTATTAGTGGCTAGTGACGAGTGGTAAGTAATTTTCTTATCCTATTTACTAACCACTAACCACTAACCACTTACCACTAGATTATATGACCGAAGACCACATAAACTACCCTAATCTTATTGATCAAGCGATGCGTGGGGTGGTGCGGGATGTTTTGCGGCGTGTTGAAAAAACTGGCTTGCCAGCTAATCATCATTTTTTCATATCATATTCCACCTTGCACCCAGCTGTTCGGATGTCAGAACAGCTACGCACGAAATATCCACGCGAAATCACCATTGTTATTCAACATCAGTTTTGGGATTTTAAGGTGGAAGAAAACCAGTTTCATGTCACTCTTTCCTTTGGCGGAGTTCCTGAAAAACTCACTGTTCCTTTCGCAGCACTCACCGCCTTTGCCGACCCGAGCATCAAATTTGGCTTGCAATTCCAGCCATCAGAAATGTTCGAGCTTGAAGTGATAAACGATGATTTGCCCGCAGAAATCACCACAAATTCAGAAGACACCGCTAGTGGTGGTGACAAAATCATCTCTCTGGATTCTTTCAGGAAAAAATGACCACACTTCTAGAAATTGCGGATTTATTTGATGCACAGGGCAGCTCTGATGCTGCTAAAATTGTGCGAAAAATAAACAGAAGTAAATGGTATCCATCGGATACGAGGGGTGGAATTGTAGTCTCTGGTTACCCGATGACGGAAGAACAAATGGAAATATTTGATGCTGCTAGCATAAAATTATTATGTGGTTCTGAAGTTTATACCAATGAGCAACTTGATGCTATGAGTGAAGATGAAGCTAAAGCTTATAAAGAAAAGCTTAACGATCTAAGCAAAAAATATCCAGCATTATCAGATTTAGATTTCCGCGCTCCTATATCTGACGGTGATACTAAATATTCGTGGTATATTGCTACTGACTACATAGCTAGTTTGGGGATTCCACCAGCAATGATTGAATCACAAAAAGTCAGTATTAGGTTCGCTGGCAAGGAAATTAATGTAACAAATGAACAGGCGAGGGCTTTCTATTATCTTGTTGATAGAATACAAAATAATATTAATGCACACACCATTGATGAAGGAGTAGTCATGCTGCTTGATGTTAATAAAGTAGCCCATGAACGCCTTGCAAGTTTATTTGATATAGTAAATTCTGAGCTGCATAGTAGCATATTTAATAAAATTTGGGATGGCTCATTAGGCGATAATTTAAGTATAATGCTGAGTGCAGATGCTGTTCAAGCTCTTAAGGCGGTTGTTACTCCGCATAAACAAAAATGACCGAATTTATGCAAGTCGCGCTTGATGCCGCGCAGAAAGCCGCCACTGTCGGCGAAGTTCCTGTCGGCGCGGTGGTTGTAAAAGACGGCAAAATAATCGCCACTGCCCATAATCTCACCGAAACCAACCAAGACCCAACGGCACACGCGGAAATGCTCGCTATTCGCGCCGCTTGCAATGTCATCGGTTCGCCGCGCCTTGAGGGTTGCGATTTATTCGTGACGCTTGAGCCATGCGCCATGTGTGCACAGGCGATTAGCTTTGCCCGCATCCGCCGACTATATTTCGGGGCGTATGACGAAAAAGGCGGAGCAATAGAGCAGGGGGCAAGGGTTTTCTCGCACTCAACCTGTCACCATAAACCAGAAATATACGGTGGCATCGCCGAAACAGATTGCGCCGATTTACTTAAAGATTTCTTCAAAAAACGACGCGGATAATCTACACTGCCACCATATCGCAAGCCACTTGAAAAACCTCGCTCGCGTCTAGCTTTGAGCTGTCGATGATAAAGGCATCATCGGCGGGGCGCATGGGGGCGACGGCGCGTTTTTCGTCGCGTTCGTCGCGTTCTCGCAGGTCTTCCAGCACCGACTCAAACACCACCTCAATCCCTTCACCCTCTAGCTCGCGGTGGCGGCGTTTGGCGCGGGCGAACATGGTGGCGGTGATGAAAAATTTATAGTCAGCATCTGGGCAAACCACCGTGCCAATATCCCGCCCATCAAGCACCGCGCCGCGAACAGCGTTTTTGGCAAAATTCCGTTGAAAATCAAGTAGTGCCGCCCGAACCTCGGGAAAGGCAGAAACGATAGACGCCGCTTGCCCAACGCGCTCTTGGCGCAGGCGCGGATTGGCGAGATCCTCTGCGTCTATGGATTCGGCGGCGGCAAGCGCATCATCCAGATTTTTCGGGTCTTTGCCCGCATAAACCAATTTAAGCCCGACAGCGCGGTACAGACTGCCCGTATCCAGATAATCTAGGTTAAGATGTTCGGCTAACCTTCTGGCAAGCGTACCTTTTCCCGATGCGGCTGGGCCATCAATGGCAATAACCAGCGGGCGGGTTGCAGCGGAAACCGAGGATTTTAGCGGGCGAGGGGGCGCAATCCGCGCACCAAGGCTGTTGCAAAGCTCTGTGAAATTCGGGAAACTGGTGGCAATCGCGCTTGCGTCATCAACGGTTACTGGCTCGCGGCTTGCCATACCCATCACCAAAAATGACATGGCGATGCGGTGGTCAAAGTTGGTTTTAACCTCACATCCGCCTTTAACTTCTCCGCCCAAGCCTTTGATATATAAGCTATCTCCCTCAGCTCGCGCTTCCACGCCGCAAGCGGTGAGGGCGGCGATAATCGCGCTCAAGCGGTCGCTTTCCTTAACCCGCAGCTCGGAAAGCCCGTGCATCACGCTTTCACCGTGCGCAAAAGCGGCGGCAACGGCAAGGATAGGGTATTCGTCAATCATAGACGGAGCGCGGTCGGGGGGGGTATTTACGGCTTTTAGCTCGCTGCTTTCCACTTCTAAATCCGCGACGGGTTCGCCAGCGATTTTCCGTTCATTTATTAGTTTAAGTTTTGCTCCCATCTCTTTGAGAGATAAGAATAATCCAGTCCGCAGCGGATTAACGCAAACATTTTTGATGAGCAGTTTAGAATTCGGGCAGATAAGCGCAGCAACAACAAGAAAAGCAGCGGACGAGGGGTCAGCGGGGACATGTATCTCATATTCGGCGAATTTCTGTGCAGTTTGCCCTGTCACTGAAACCGAAATAGCACTATCTTCCAATTGCTTACGCTCAACAGTTAAACCAAAATATTCAAGCATATTTTCGGTATGGTCGCGGGTTGGCTCGCTTTCAATAACTGTGGTGATGCCCGCCGTGTTCAGCCCAGCCAGCAAAACCGCCGATTTCACCTGCGCCGAAGCAACAGGCAGGCGGTAAGAGATAGGTAACGGGTTTTCCGTGCCAACCAGCGCGAGCGGCAGCTTTCCGCCAGCGCGGGCGTGAATCTGCGCTCCAATTTGCGAAAGCGGGGTGATAACGCGCATCATCGGGCGACCACGCAAACTCGCGTCCCCAGTGAAAAATGTTGTGAATTTATAAGGTGTTACCAGCCCCATAAGCAGGCGAGTGCTAGTTCCAGAATTTCCCATATCCAGCACATCCGCGCTTTCCGACAAGCCGCCAATACCAACGCCTTTAACGCTCCAAATGCCAGCATGGCTGCGGCTGGTGGCGACACCAAGCGAGTTTAGGGCGGTGTTGGTGCGTAAAACATCTTCGCCTTCAAGCAATCCGTGAATATGCACAGTGCCAAGAACCTGCGAACCGAGCATCAATGCGCGGTGCGAGATGGATTTATCACCCGCAACGGTGCATTCGCCGCGCAGGCTTTTCACCGAGTGTGAAATCAAAGGGGACGCGCTACTTATTTTGTGTTCGTTGCTGCTGCTCATATAAATCCAATTGTCGTATAATATATATTATGGAAAATTTTGATTATTTTGTACAATTGAGTAAGCAATATCACAGGGCATAAGTAGTTGTCACCTCGTATTCTTACCACCCGACAATTTCTAAAAAATATAGCAAAACCATATGGCTTGTCACCCAGCATTTATTGCTGGGTCTGGTTAAAAACAAGAGAAAAGCTATACTTTGCTTCCCAGATGTCCAGCAACAAGTGCGGGACGACAAGCACGGCATGACAAGATTATCAAATAATCCCCATTCACAGAAAATCTTCACGAAATTGTCACAAAACTTTTGAAAAAGCTGTGTTATATTGATGGTGAATTAATAATATAAATGCCCAAACGGACGCACAGTATGCAGTATTTAAGCGAGATAGACCCAAAATTTCATCAAGCTGTTGTTGATTTTGCTAATCACGATACGGCGCGTGCTTCGTTTAATTATATGAAGTTTGATGATTTGCATGATATATTATCGCGGGCAGGTCATCCACAACCAGCGGCAGCCTTGTCGGAATACAGCGGTATTAGTCAAAAAAAAGCAGCTGAAAAGGCTGAAGCATTATGCGAAAGCGCAAAAACAAAATTACGAAGTATTATTGGTGTGGGTGATGATTGTCACTTTGAAGGAGATACCAATGGAGAATTGAAAATTAAAAAAGATGGTAGGAGTATATTGCTCAAGCCAATAAACAATAATGGCAGGCTGGATTATGACGCAGAGGAATTGCTGGGTAATTTAAGAAATCATCCGTATTTTTCTGAAAATGGACATCTTCTTTCTGGATTAGAGAAAGGCATAGCGAGCAAGTCATTAGCAACTTTGCTTGGAGGTACATTAGAAATAAAACATGAACCTTTTATGCCTACTCCAGAAATTAACCAAGTAGAAGAAGAACTTGCTGAAACTGCGCAGGGTGTTGGAAAATATCTAGACAAAGCACATCCAGAATTAGACACTGCTTTGCGCGATGCGATTGCTGCTAGTGAAGCTTGTGATGGAAAGAAATTTGCTAATTGGGATGAACAATTTGCTTCTTCTGAATATCAAAAAGTGTTGCAAACCAAGGAAACTCTCAATCAAATACTAGGCATTTCTGAAGATCATGTGATTAATGGCTTCCCTTCCCACAATACTTCTCAAAGTAAATATCGCTTTTTTGAACATAAAGGTTACCTTATTTACAAAGGAAAAGCTGATGGTGCGGAATGTCGTTTTTTTGCTACACCTCATCCTAGTGGGGAAGGTTTTGCTTTTGAAACAGAGCAAGTGGCAGATGCGTTAAAACAGTTTTCAACTCACCACCCAGAACTAGCGGGTGATTTGGAAGGCGTTATCGGGCATTTGGAAAATGCGCTAAAATCTGTTGTTCCTGCGATTGCGACAACGGTGGCGGCTGGCGCAGCGGCTACTAATGCACAAACAAAACCTACACAGCAGCCAACGAAGCGAGTTGAAGAACTAAAAGGTAGAAAATTTAATTTACTAAACGAACATCCTGCAAAACAACCAAACATATTTCAGCGTGCATGGAATAAACTAAAACCATCACCAAAAACACCAAAGCCAGATAAAATTGAGCCTGCTGTTGTCGACACAACATCAACGCCGATAAAATCTCCTGATGCTGCGACGCGAGTTGCTAGCATTCCAGAAGACAAACTGGTTACAGGGGAAAAATGGTTGCAAAGACATCCCGATTACTTCAAGCGTGAACCCGCATCTTCAGTTACAACCACACCCGAACCAACAATAACTCCTCAAGCGGTGGAAGTTCACACGCCTACCGCCTCTTCTTCTTGTGGGTATTCTGGCAGTGGCTATTGCTATTCAACATATGCCAAGTTTGAGGAGGCAGCGTCAAAAGAGCTGTCATGGCTGGAAAGAATGAGTGGGAAAATTCATGGGGCTGGGCTTACAACCAAAATTGCCTTTGTAGTTGGCGGCGCGGCAGCTCTTGGTGCGGTGGTCAGCAAAATGTCAAAAGACACTGGTCGCAGCCAAGTCACCCAATTGGATAATGCGCGAGTGGCAGAAAACCTCGCCATGCTCGGCGGCAACCAGCTATAATTTCTTTGGGGCTGGCATATATTAGGTTGAATTCCTCCCCGCCCCTTGTGGCTGAGAGTTATTTATTTGCGCATTGCCTTGATAAGCTCAGCTGAGTTATGCCCAAACATGGCAATATAATTGCCTGCTGGCTCATTTTCAGAAGATAGTGCATCCGAATATAAAGTTCCGCCAATATATGCGCCTGTATCCTTTTGCAATTGTTTGATTAGTCTAGAATCAGTCATGTTTTCTAAAAATAAAGCTGAGGCTTTTTTAGCGCGGACTTGCTCGATTATTCTCGCCATATCTGCTGCGGATGCTTCGCTTTCTGTACTAACTCCTTGAAGCGAGGTAAATTCTATACCATAAGCTTTGGCAAAATAAGCAAAAGCATCATGAGTGGTAATAACTTTTCTTTTTTCGGCGGGTATTTTTGAAAATTCTCCTTTAATTGATTTATGAAGTGCATCAAGCTTTTTGATATATTCCGCTGCGCGATATTGGTAGAGTTTAGAGTTTTCTTTATCTGCTATAGAAAGTGCATCTGCTATATTTTTTACATAAATTTTTCCATTTTCTAAATCTTGCCAAGCGTGTGGGTCTTTCGCGCCTTCTTGTTCTTCATGATGTTTATGTTCGCTATGATGGCTTTCTTCAGCCGCCACTTCCAAGGTTTTTATCCCTTGGCTTACAACGGATATTTTACCTTTATAATCCGCAGATTTTACTAGTCGTTGCAGCCATCCTTCAAAGCCCAAGCCATTTACCAACACCAAATCAGCATTTGCTAGTTTTTTTGCATCCGAAGCGGTTGGTTGATATTCGTGTGCGTCGCCATTTGCGCCCACCAAAATGGTAAGCTCAACATTATCCCCCGCCACTTCCCGTACCATGTCACCAATTATACTAAAACTGGCTATTACATTTGGTTTTTCAGATGCTTGTGTTGAGTTTGAAAAAAGAAAAAATGCTGAGATAATAACTGCGCTAAATTTATTCATATTTAATCCTTTTCATGAAAATGTTTGCGTGGGAAAAATTTTAGAAAGATGCTGCCATTTGTGCCAAATAGCACAGAAAAAATATAGCAAGCACTTGCCGAAAGAATAATGGTTGAGCCAGAAGGCAGGCTGTAATGATAGGAAATAAGCAACCCAGAAATGGCCGAAAAAACCGCAAACAACACAGCGACGCCTATTGCGAGATCAATTTTTTTTGTCCAAAAATGCGAGGTTATCGCTGGTAAAATCATCATCCCCACTGCCATTAAAGTTCCCAACACCTGAAATGATGCGAGTAAATTCAAAATGACTAAAAAAAGAAAAATTTGATGATAAATAGCCCCCTTCCCTCGTTGAACTTTTAGAAAATTGGGGTCAAAACATTCTATAATTAGTGGTCGGTAAATTGTTGCCAACAGCAACAGGCTAAAGCTTGCTATGGAATTTATAAAAACCAGCGCGTCGCCATCTACAGCTAAAACATTCCCAAAAAGCAGGTGCAAAACATCAACTGCGCTGCCATTCATAGAAATAATCATCACCCCAAAAGCCATTGAGGTTAAATATGCTGCGGTAAAACTCGCATCCTCTTTTATATTGGTTAGGCGAGTTATCCCACCTGCAACCATTGCCATAAGCAAACCAGCGATTAGCCCACCAAGTGTCATTGGCAGTAGTGCTAATCCGCTGACAAAAAAAGCAATTGCAACACCTGGTAAAATAGCATGGGCAGAGGCTTCGCCAATTAGCGTCATGCGCCGAAGCACCAGAAAAACGCCAAGTGGCGCACTGCTTACCGCCATGGCAACACAAGCAGCCAGCGCACGGCGCATAAAACCATAATCCGCAAATGGTGATATTAAGGCTTCATATATGCTCATAATTCGCAAACCTCGTGGCTATTGCCTATCGCTTCTTTGAAAAAGCTAGCAGGCAGCAGGTTTTCAGGGGTCAGCACCTCCCGCGATTTTCCCCACGCCACTAGCTTTCGCGCCAAAAGCAAGCACTCTGGGAAATATTCACGGATTTGCTCAAAATCATGCAACACGCAAAGCACGGTGCGCCCCTGAGAGTGCCAATCTTGAATAATGCTCATCAGCTTTTTGCTGGTATTGTCATCAACCGCAGTAAATGGCTCATCAAGCAAAATCAGCTTCGCATCCTGTACTAAAAGCCGCGCAAAAAGAGCGCGTTGAAACTGCCCCGCCGACAGGCTATCAAGCGTGCGCTCGGTGAAGTCAGCAAGACCCACGCGCTCAATGGCTTTCAGGGCATTTTGCCGTTGCTCTTTGCTTATCGCGCCGAATGCCCCCGTTTTTTGGAAACAACCAGAAACCACCATTTGCAAAATATTCAGCGGGAAATCGCGCTGCAAATCCGCCGCTTGCGGAAGATAGGCAATCTCGCGCTGGGTTATGCCGTTGAATTCTATACTTCCCTCAAACGGCTGCAACACGCCAGCGATTGCCTTGAGTAGCGAGCTTTTACCCGCGCCGTTCGCACCTGTTATGGCGGTCAGGCTGCCTGCGGAAAATTCACCCGACAGATGATGCACCGCTGGGTGGCGGTCATAAGATATGGTGATGTTTTTTAAGGTTATAATCGGCTTTGTTTCAGGCATGTTATAAACCCGCCCACAAGGCAATCAGCCACAAAGCGCAAGCAATCAGCCCCGCTACCCCTGCCCTTTTTCCTGCGCTCCAATAATACATATTTCCCCTAAAATATTTTGCTTTATTGCCCTTGTTCGGATATTTATAGCCTGTGAATATTCGGCTGTAAATATAAATGTGATATTATAACATAAAAAAATAGAAAAATGCGAACCAAGAGCAAAGATATTTCTCCTCACAGCAAAAAACTGTTGGAAATACTGCAACAAAGCGAGACGCCATTAACTGCTTATGAGTTATTGGAAAAGTTGCGTGCCTTTGGTATCAAAGCCCCACAAACGGTTTATCGTGCGCTTGATAGCCTTGTTGAGCGCGGGTTAGTACACCGCATTCAATCGCTTAGTGCCTTTGTTGCTTGCCATAATGACGAGGAAGATCACGGAAATCAATTTGCCGTTTGTCGCAATTGTGGCGTGGTGATGGAGCTGCACGACCATAGAATTTGCGATATAATAAAAGATGTCAGCAAAAATCTATCATTTACAATAGAGCGCGAAATACTGGAAATTATCGGGCTATGCCAGAAATGCAGTAATCCATAAAAATATTTTCGCGCCTCTATTTTTCCACTTCCCGACCCCATAATTCAGCTTTTTAATCCAGTTATTAAAATATTTTTTCTAGCAATTAGTAATTGTATTTTATTAATTTTATATCTTATTTTGATACATAAAACAGGATATATCCAGATTTATGGTTGAATATAATTAAAACTTGTGCCACTTTGAGCTGCATTAGAAACAGCGTATTTTAATGAAATGGGGAAATATACATGCTAAATGATACCTCTGCGCCGCAATCAAATCTTGCAATAAACAACCAACATACAACCAACAATTCGCCTGTTACTAGAAAAAACAAGCATGCTTCCTCGCTTGATTGGTTGCGCGAAGGCTATAACACAGCTCGCGGTGAGACAGCGATGTGGGTGGCGGTGAATAACCCAAGCAATGCAGGACGCACTCAGTCACTGCCAAAAATCGGAGTCGCGTTTTAATAAGCATGAAGCAACGCTCTGGCTCACCGAAAGCGGCAAGGATTTTGTTGATGTTTGCCTATGTGCGGGGCTGAATCCTGATTTTGTGCGGCGAAAAGCCAAGCAAGCCATAGCTGCGCCCAGCCCGTGGCGTGCCGAAGCAGGAACGGGAAAACGCTACGAAGAACGCAAGAAATACCGAGCCGATCAGCGCGAAAAAATAAGGCTAGAGAAAGCCAAAAACAAACAATCCGCACAAATTATAAAAATATGAACAAATTTTTCGTCATTGCGAGGCAAAGCCGAAGCAATCCAGAAACTATCAACAAACTGGATTGCCGCGCCTTCGGCTCGCAGTCACTCGCAATGACGCAAAACGATAAGTCCACAAAAAACATGAGAGATTTATGTCAGCAAAAATAATAACCTTCACGCAAAAACGCGGTCGTCCGAAAAATCCGCCGCGCCCAAACCGCGACACAGGAACGCCAGAAATGGTTATGAAACGCGTATTTGGTTTGACTGCCGAGGCTCTGGATTTATGCCTTGAGCGCGGAATTATCAGAGATGAGCAGCATTGGTGCGGAATTCATCTGCGCTGGCTATACACGCTGCGCCATGGCGTTCCCAGCGTTCGCGCCATTGATCCGTCGCATTTTGGCGGTGGTGAGCCGAAGAACGAAGACCCAGAATGGCGAGCCGCCCGCGAGAAGGAATATAACGAGGCGATAACCCTCCTCACCCGCAGCGGTCACGCTCTGCTTCTGCTCAATCTATGCGTGTATAACGAACGCCCGAAATACCTGAATTTTTCGCCAGCCGAAATAAAAACCACCCTGCCCTATATCACCGATTCCATTGCCCGCCTGCGCGATGGGCTGGATAATCTGGTGAATTTATGGAAGAAATGAGCCATATATTAATAATTTTAATAAATTTAATAAAAAATATGTTAAAATTAACCATTTATAAACCATTTCATATTATTATCATAATTATGACGGGTTTGTTATATATTTGTGCCATATTTATAAAGATTTTGTCCAGCGAAATAACTAAAACATTAACAAAAATACTACGGAGACTAATTATGAAACACTTAAAATCTACAGTCTATGGATTAAGTTTTTTAGCCTTACTCCAGTCAACTGCTTCTTATGCAGCACCAGTACAAGGCTGCATAAAAAAACCGCTGCCAACAGCACAGGCATATTCTGATGGTGGGTACGCATGGCTTATTTTAGGAAAATTTGGCACTCCTGCTGATAATAGCAAAAAACTAAACCAATCACTTATCCATATTTTTGAAAATAATGTTGAAATAAGTCCTGCCCACTCTCGCCATGCTGATATAAGAAGCTTGGGTAAGGGGCGCTTCAGTCACTATTCCAATGTAGACGGGACAGGCGAATCTATCAGGTTATCCGCTAGTGACAATAGCAATGTAAAAACAAACCAAAAAACATATTCTTATTGTATTGTAGATCCTTCCGTACAATCAGGGCCGGGAACGACAACAAAAGTGCCGTCCGTTCCTCTTGGGACTGGCGCGGTATTCTATGTTTCTCCATCGGGTAATGACGCTAACCCCGGAACATTAGCAGCTCCTTGGAAAACCTTAAGAAAAGCAGCGAATACCCTGACGGCTGGTCAGACAGTGTATCTACGCGGCGGTGTGTATGACGCATATTTTGCAATCAATAATAGCGGCACAGCAACAAATCGTATAAGTTTTGTTGCTTATAATGGTGAAGTTCCAATTATTGATGGTTCAAGTAAAAAAACCGACCCTAATAACGCTGCGGTTTATGCTAACAATGCCATCAATATCAATGGTAGCTATGTTACTTTGCGAGGGATTGAAGTACGAAATTCCGCTGCCACTGGGATACGCGTGAACGGTAATTATGTAGCTATAGACCAAGTGCATTCCCATAACAATTATTTTGCGGGTGTTTATTTCTATATGGCTTCTTATGGTTCAGTTACCAACAGCATTATCCATGATTCATATGATTACGGCGTGGGTGGTGTAGGCGGCGGTGGTAATGCGGATTGTCTTGGTAGCTCTGCAAGCAATACTCCAACGACGGTTTATGGATACCATACTTTCGATAATAACCTTGTGTATAACTGCTCTGATGATGGCATTGATACATGGACAAGCCAGTATAATACTATAAAACATAATATTGTGCATCATGTTGGCTATTCTAACGCCAGCAATGGTGGCTCTGTTACTACTGGGCTGCCAGCAGGAAACGGTCATGGTTACAAACTTGGTAAAGGTGGCAATAATACAGTAACTAACAATATTGCTTATAGCAACCGTGTCTCTGGCTTTGACGATAATTCTGGCCCTGCTAATAAGCTCTATAATAATACCGCATTTGGCAACGGCGTAGGCTTTTTATTCTGGACTTTCCCATCTGCTATATTGAAAAACAATTTATCCTATAACAATGCTAACAATATAACAAGTGGTATAACTCAAAGTAACAATAGCTGGAATTTATCAATAACCGATCCTCTGCTTATCAGCCAGAACCCAAGTGAGCCAACCTTCTTGATGCCTTCATCTGGAAGCCCAGTAATTGATAAAGGCGTAGATGTTGGTATGCCATATCAAGGTGCAGCACCAGATCTTGGCGCATTTGAACAACAATAATTATACCATTATCTCAACTATTTTCAGTAGCCAATTACTCCCACTAAAAATGGGAGTAATTGGCTTTTTATGAAACCTCTGTGTGGAGAGAAGGGGATTAGTAAAAAGATTCTAAACAGGCTATAATGGAAAAGATCACTTGCAATTGATAATTACTCGCAACAAATAATGCAGTACAATTATTATATTTCAATGGCTTGCAGATTTCAAGAGCAGTAACACAGAAAAAATTGCAACCTTCACAAAATTGTCATCCACTTTTATAAAAAAACATGTATTATGTGATTATGGGTAAATAATTTAAGAGTTTGTGGAGGTGTTATGGCTATAACTTGGGGAAGCGTAGGAGAAGGAAAGCCTACTGGTGAGTATAAAGTAAAAGTAACTGGGCAGGGAACTCATCCAAATAATTTTCCTATTGTGATTGAAGCACTTAATTCCGTGTCTTTTGTTCCACAATATATCGCTGGCGGCTCTCCAGCAAGTCTTCCTAATAATGGCAACAGCAAGGGTGTTGGTACGCTTAGCGTTTGAACTCCAAGCCAAGCAGGCGATAGCTCTCGGAGTCGTCTTTCCAGTTGGGTTTTACTTTCACGAATAGCTCTAGGTGGATTTTTTTCTCCACCATCTTTTCCAGATCGCGCCTCGCCGCCATACCGATGGATTTTATCATCGCGCCTTTATCGCCAATCACGATTTTTTTCTGCCCCTCGCGCTGAACGAGTATCGCTTGCATAACCTTCACCAACCCCGCGCTTTCCTCCCAGCTTTCCGTTTCCACGAAAATTGAATATGGCAGCTCGTTATCAAGGCGCAGGAAAATCTTTTCCCGCGTCACCTCCGCCGCCAGCAAGCGCATGGATATATCGCTCATTTGCTCGGCAGGATACAGCCAAGGAGACGGCGGCATTGCGGCGGATAGATGAGTTATTACATCAGCAACACCATCGCCAGTCAGTGCGGAAACCATAAATATTTTGTCAAAATTCCCAGCCTTGTTGCAAGCGTCAGCAAGCTTAAATAGCTCAGTTTTTGCCAGCGCATCCACCTTATTAATAACGAGGGATACCGGCTTTTTTACGCTGTCTTTTAGGCGGTCAATTATAGCCAGAGTGCTATCACGCAAGCCACGCGTTGCATCGAGCAGTAAAATCACTGCGTCAGCATCGCCAATTCCCGCCCACGCCGCATTCACCATAGCTTTTTCAAAGTTTTTTTCCGCGCTAAATATCCCTGGTGTATCAATAAACACAATCTGCGCATCGCCATGAACACACACGCCGCGAATGTTAAATCGCGTGGTTTGCACCTTGGGCGTTACAATGGAAACCTTGCCACCAACAACATGGTTAATCAGCGTGGATTTGCCAGCGTTCGGCTCACCAATTATCGCAACAACGCCGCAGCGGGTTTTTGTAATTGTGTTTTTAGGGTTCATTCGTCAATACACTCGCTAATATCTTGTTTCCCTAATATATTCATAATTTCCACAGTATCACCAACTATACGATAGAAAATGCTATCTGTCCCACAGACGCTGCGCCTGTAGCCTTTGCTAATATAATCAACTGCTTGATATATATATGGCTGCTTAGCTATTTGCTCAAAATGATCGAAAAATGCGTTGTAATATTTATCTGCCTGAGCCACACCAAAATTACGAACTCCATACTGGTGGATTCGTATCAAATCAGCCTGTGCATTTTGGCTAAGCTTATAATTCACCGCTGCGCCTTAATTCTTCTTTCGATTTAGCAAGAATTTCCTCTTTAGTCAAAGTCGCAAAACCACTTTTTTCAGAGGCAGAAAGTTTTTCCCTGATAAACTCAATTTGTTCCTGCCGTGCCTTGGCTTTCATTAGGATGTCGTTCACCACATCATCTCTATCAGCGTTCCTACAGGCATATTCATCGCTAATCACGAGAGAATTTATCCAGCTCTCATTTTGAGTTGTCAAGGAAACATGCCCAACCATAATAATTCTCTTAATTCAATGTGAATATACAGAAACTATGTATATTTTACACAAATTATGCCACTAAATCAATACTAATAGCGATAACCTTCAGGCTTGAATGGTCCTTCTTGCGGGATGCTTAGGTAATCCGCCTGCGCTTTGCTGAGCTTGGTTAGTTTTACTCCCAGCTTGTCAAGGTGCAAAGCCGCCACTTTTTCGTCCAATTTCTTCGGCAGAACATATACTTTATTTTCGTATTTGCTGTGGTTTTTCCATAGCTCAATCTGCGCCAAAACTTGGTTAGAGAACGAGGTACTCATCACGAAACTAGGATGCCCAGTCGCGCAGCCAAGATTTACCAGACGCCCCTTGGCAAGAACGATAATCCGCTTACCATCAGGAAATACCACCTCGTCAACTTGTGGTTTTACTTCTTTCCACACCATGTTTTTTAGAGCCGAGATTTGGATTTCGCTGTCAAAATGCCCGATATTGCAAACGATAGCGCGTTCTTTCATCGCCCGCATATGTTCTAGCGTAATGATGTCCACATTGCCCGTAGCGGTTACGAAAATATCGCCATAAACCGCCGCTTCTTCCATGGTGGTTACTTGATAACCTTCCATCGCTGCTTGCAGAGCGCAGATTGGGTCAATTTCAGTTATGATAACGCGTGCGCCCTGCCCTTTTAATGCGTGAGCGCAGCCCTTGCCCACATCACCATAGCCAGCAACCACCGCGATTTTTCCAGCGAACATAACATCAGTTGCCCGTTTCAAACCATCAGGCAGCGACTCGCGGCAGCCATATAAATTGTCAAATTTTGACTTGGTAACCGAATTATTGACATCAATAGCAGGAACTTTAAGCGAACCCGCCTTCACCATTTCATGCAGGCGATGAACGCCCGTAGTGGTTTCCTCGGAAATACCTTTTACTTCTTTCAGCAGCTCTGGAAATTTATTGTGCATCATGAGGGTCAAATCGCCACCATCATCCAAAATCATGTTTGGTGTCCAACCATCCGCGCCTTTAATAGTTTGCTCAATGCACCAGTCAGCCTCTTCCTCGGTTTCGCCTTTCCACGCAAACACAGGAATTCCCTCGGCTGCAATCGCCGCCGCTGCTTGGTCTTGTGTTGAGAAAATATTGCAACTGCTCCAGCGCACAGTCGCGCCCAGCGCGGTCAGCGTTTCAATCAACACCGCGGTTTGGATGGTCATGTGCAGGCAACCAGCAATCCTCGCACCTTTTAGCGGTTGCGAAGCGGCATATTCAGCGCGAATCGCCATAAGCCCCGGCATTTCGGTTTCAGCCAATGAAATTTCATTGCGCCCCCAAGCCGCAAGCGACATATCCGCAACTTTATAATCGGTGAAACCTGCCTTGCTAGCGGTTGCTGAATTTGCCATATTTTTAGTTCCTTTGCTTTATTATTTTATAAATCTACATTAGCACAGTATTCATTTCATACAGCTCTTTCAAGCCATAAATAGTCAAATCTTGTTCGGTTTTTTCAATCGTTGGGCAGGCTTTGGCATAAAGCGACGCTAGCCCACCAGTGGCAATCACCAGCATTTTTGCACCATATTCGGCTTTGATGCGCGTGAGTATTCCCTCAACTAACCCTGCATAGCCATAATACAAGCCAGATTGCATCGCACCCACAGTGTTCGTGCCGATAACTTTGCTCGGCGGCTCAATCGCCACATTGGGAAGCTTGGCAGCGGCTTTGTGCAGTGCCTCAAGCGATAGATTAACCCCAGTGGCAATCACCCCGCCGATATAATCACCGTCCGCACTCACCACATCAAATGTCGTCGCTGTGCCGAAATCCACAACTATTAAAGCTTGTTTATAGCGATTCCACGCGGCAAAAGAATTCACCAGCCGATCCGCCCCAACCTCGGTTGGATTATCAATTTTCACACCAATGCCAATGTTTAATTTCAGGCGCGGATCGCCAATCACCATCAGTTCCGTTCCAAAATATTTTTTGGTTAGCTGGCGCAGGTCAAACAAAGTTTGTGGCACAACACTCGCCACCACCGCGCCCGTTATGCTTTCTGGCGAAATTTTCGCATGTCCTAAAACTTGAGTCAGCCACACGCCATATTCATCGGCTGTACGCCGCGCATCGGTTGAAATACGCCACTGCCCAGCGAGCGCGTCGCCATCAAACACCGCAAAAACCACATTGGTATTGCCAACATCAATGACTAGAAGCATCGTACACATCCGCCGCGTGAATAGTTTGTTTTTTGCCAACATCTGGGATAATTACAAGGCTGCCGCTAGCGTCAATTCCGTCAAATATGCCTTCAATATTGGTGTCAATTCCACCAGTTGGCAGGCGGGCGGTGATACGCTCTTTCAGCCGCCAAGCATGCCCTAGCCACGCCTTGCGGATGCTGGTAAAGCCCTTGTTATTCCACTGGTCATATCGTTCCATAAAATGATGAACAAAGCGCGAGAGGATAATTTTCGCGGAAACCAGCTCCACGCCAGCGTCTTTAAGGCAAGTTGCTGGGAATTCGGTTTGCGGCGGGAAGCTGTCAATATTTATTCCCACTCCCACCACTACCCAAGGTTTTTCATTGCCATCGGTGCGGAAAGATTCCAGCAAAATTCCACCGAGTTTTTTATCGTCCAGCAAAATATCATTTGGCCATTTGGTTTTTAGTTCCTTGTCGCGCTCCAGCATCGGCGCAATGGCTTCCTGCGCTGCGAGTGCGGCGACGAAGGAAAGCTGCGCCAGCTCGGCAAGCGGTTTTTCAGGCTGCAACAACAGCGAAACAAATAAATTTCCATCCGCCGAAATCCACTCCCGCCCCATGCGCCCTTTGCCCGCACTCTGCCGCTTCGCCCACACCACCGCCCCATGGCTGCCGCCAGCTTTGGCAAGGCGTTTGGCTTCTTCGTTGGTGGAGTCCAATTCATCAAAAGACAGCAAATGATAATCGCTAAGCAGATGGGAAATTATTTTTTTCTTTTGAGGGTTCATAGCTATTTAACCAGCGCGGAAGCAGCGATTTTTGCAAATTCTACCAACTGCGTCGGCACTAGGAAAAACAACATGGTAACGGTAGTGCCAATGATTATCACCGCTCGCACAGCAAACGACGAACCAGCGTCAAACGCAGGCGCAGGCTCATCAAAATACATGGTTTTGATGATTTTCAGGTAGTAATAACAAGCGATAACGCTGGAAATTACCCCCGCCACCGCCAGCCATGTCAAATTCGCGCTTATAGCCGCCAGCACCACATAAAACTTACCGAAAAACCCAGCCATCGGCGGAATTCCCGCCATAGAGAAAATGCAAATGGAAATGGCGATTGCAAGGGCTGGGCTGGTTTGCGAAAGCCCTGACAAGTCCTTGATGTTTTCCACCGCAACACCACCGCGACGCATAAGCAAAACGCAACCAAACATAGCAACGCTCATGAATATATAAACGCTTAAATAAATCAGCATCGCCTGCACGCCAGCCTGATTTCCTGCGGCTAGACCCATCAGCATAAAACCAACATGCCCGATAGAGCTATAAGCGAGCAGGCGCTTGATATTCGTCTGCATAATCGCGCCAAGTGCGCCAACGAACATTGAAAGCAGCGACACGAAAACCACCACCTGCTGCCACTCGTGGAAGGCATGGGCGAATGGCTCAAGCAAAACGCTGGTGAATAACGCGAGTGCGGCGATTTTCGGCGCAGTGGCGAAAAATGCGGTGACAGGAGTCGGCGAACCTTCATAAACATCTGGCGTCCACATGTGGAAAGGAACGGCGGAAAGCTTAAAACAAAACCCAACCATAACCAGCACCAGCCCAAGGATTACGCCCTTAGAAATCGGTGCGCCCGCAGCTAGCAACTCGCCAATCGCCGCGAAATTTACGCTACCCGCAAAGCCGTAAATCAGTGACATGCCAAACAGCAACATGCCCGAAGCCAGCGAGCCAAGAACGAAATATTTAAGCCCCGCCTCACCAGATTTTGCGTTGTCGCGGTTGAATGATGCCAGCACATAAAGCGCGAGGCTGCTCATTTCCAGCGACATATACAGCGCGAGGAAATCCCCCGCCGAAACCATCAGCATCATGCCCAGCATGGAAAATAAAACGAGGATAATAAACTCAAATGGGCGACCGCCCTCTTCTTTCAGGAATCCAGAAGAAAGCATAAGCACCAAGCCACCAGAAAGCAGAATAAGGATTTTTGCAAAAACTGTAAAAGCATTGGATACGAACATTCCGTTTAGGAACGAGCCGACCAGAGCCGATGGACAAAGCACCATATAACCAGCAACCGCCAACACAAATATCGGAAGCGCGAGGAACGCTCCGCCCGCTTTTGGCTTGGCGTATAAACCATAAATTAGCAACAACAGCGTCGCAAATACCAAAAACAATTCTGGCTTCACTGCACCAATACCCGCATTTATAAGCAATTCCATCATTTACTTTTTCCCTACAACTTCAACTTGCTTAATCAAATTAGTAACCGAAGCTTCCATCGCGTGTAGATATGGTTTTGGGTAAATGCCAATCCACAGCACGCATAGAACCAACGGCACGAATATCAAAATTTCCCGCGCCGAAACATCCTTCATGGTTTTTACGGCTTCGTTGGTGATTTCGCCGAATGCCACGCGTTTATATAGCCATAGAGCATAAGCCGCACCAAGAACCACACCCGTTGCCGCGCCGAATGCCACCCATGTATTCGCCTTAAATGCGCCGAGCAAAATCAAGAATTCGCCAACAAAGCCAGAGGTGCTTGGCAAGCCGACTGATGCCATGGTGAAGAACATAAAAAACAGCGCGTATTTCGGCATAACTGTGGTCACGCCGCCATATTCCTTGATTTCGCGGGTGTGCAAACGGTCATAAACCACACCAACGCAGAGGAACAGCGCACCAGAAACCAAACCGTGGCTTATCATCTGAATAATCGCGCCCTCAATCCCTTGCAGGTTAAAGGCGAAAATACCAATAGTCACAAACCCCATATGCGCGACCGATGAATACGCAATCAGCTTTTTCATGTCATGCTGCACGAGAGCGACCAGCGAAGTATAAACCACCGCCACCACACTAAGCCCAAACATCATTGGCGCGAAATAATGCGACGCTTCAGGCAGCATCGGCAGCGAAAAACGAAGGAAGCCATACGCGCCCATTTTTAGCAAAATCCCCGCCAGAATCACCGAACCTGCGGTTGGTGCTTGCACATGCGCGTCAGGCAGCCAAGTATGCACTGGCCACATCGGCACTTTCACCGCAAAAGACGCAAACATCGCCAGCCACAAATATTTCTGAACCTCAAGCGCAAGGCTCGGCGATTTTTCCATAAGTGAGGGAATATCTGTCGTACCGAATTGCAGATACATATAAATAATCGCAACAAGGAACAAAACAGAGCCAGCAAGGGTATAAAGGAAGAATTTATACGCCGCATAGACCCGCCGATTTCCGCCCCAGATGCCGATAATCAGATACATAGGGATTAGCATACCCTCAAAGAAGATATAGAACATAATAGTGTCAAGAGCGCAGAAAACGCCAATAACAAAGGCTTCCAATATCAGGAAATTTACCATAAAAGCCCGCGTGCGCTTGGTGATACTCTCCCAGCTGCATAATATGCAAAACGGCATCAAAAATGTGGTGAGCAGCACCATGAACAGGGAAATTCCATCTATACCCAGATGATAGCCAATGCCAAGATCCGCAAACCAAACCGCCTTTTCCTCAAATTGGAATTTCGCGCTGCTCGCGTCAAAACCAGACCATAAAAACAGTGAGGCAAAAAAGGTCACCAGCGTGGTAAAAAGGGCGGTGTAACGGGCTAGGTTTCCATCACCATTCTTTCCAGAAAGCATGATTAAAGCAGCACCGATAAGCGGCAAAGATATGAGAATTGAAAGCATTATAATATCACCACATAAGTCATAATTACGAAAAATCCAATAAGCATTGCAAAAGCATAATGATATAAATAACCAGTTTGCAAGCGCGAAGTGCGAGCCGCCGCTAGATGCGTGAGCAGAGCCGAACCATTTACGAAAGAGCCATCAATGGTTTTTTCATCGCCAAATTTCCAGAGGAGTTGCCCAAGTTTTTTCGCAGGACGAACAAACAGAGCGTCATATAGCTCATCAAAATACCATTTGTTAAGCAGGAATTTATAAATATGCGGGAAGGTTTTTGCGATTTTCTGCGGAATGCTCGGCGCGGAAATATAAAACAGCCAAGCCAGCGCAATCCCAGAAAGCCCCATGAGCAGCGGCAAAACACCAACCCAAGCTGGCGCGTGGTGCGCGGCTTCAATGGCGGCGTGTGAGGCGATAGTGCTGCCCCAGAATTCACCTTCTGGCGACACCATGCCGAACACATGATATCCAAGATAGCCAGAGAAAATCGCACCAAAGGAAAGCAACCACAACGGACGAAGCATAATCGGAGGTGATTCATGCGCGTGATGCATAACTTCGTGGCTCGCGCGAGGTTTGCCGTGGAAGGTCATAAACAGCAACCGCCATGAGTAAAACGCGGTCATAAACGCCGCGCCAATGCCCAGCCAAAAGGCAAACTGCCCAACGCCGCCACGCGCGTATGCCGCCTCCAAAATCATATCTTTGGAATAGTAACCAGCAAATAGCGGAATTCCAGCCAGTGCCAGCGAACCAACCCACATATAGCCATAAGTTACAGGCATTTTTTTCCAGATTCCGCCCATATTTCGCATATCCTGCTCGCCAGACATTCCGTGAATAACCGAGCCAGCACCAAGGAACAGCAAGGCTTTGAAGAAAGCATGGGTCATCAAGTGGAACATCGCGGCGGAATACGCGCCAACGCCGCAGGCAAAAAACATATAGCCAAGCTGCGAACAGGTTGAATAAGCGATTACGCGCTTGATGTCGTTCTGCACCAAGCCGACTGTGGCTGCGAAAAACGCAGTACATGCGCCAACGATAGTCACCAGCGTCAGCGCGTCAGGCGCAGCTTCAAAAATTGGCGACAGGCGCACCACCATAAACACACCCGCCGTCACCATGGTCGCCGCGTGAATGAGCGCGGAAACTGGCGTTGGTCCTTCCATCGCATCAGGCAGCCAAGTGTGCAAGCCCAACTGCGCCGATTTTCCCATCGCGCCGATGAACAGCAAAATAGCCGCCAGAGTAAGCGCGTGGAATTCGCAGCCTAAAAATGTGAATTTGTCGTTTATATGCGCTCCCACACCAGCAAAAATCGCGTCAAACTGCACGCTGCCGAATATAACAAAAGTTAGGAAAATACCAAGCGCAAAGCCAAAATCCCCAACGCGGTTGACGATAAATGCCTTCATCGCCGCGTTGCACGCACTCTCTTTTTTATACCAAAAACCAATGAGCAGATATGAGCAAAGCCCAACGCCTTCCCAACCGAGGAAAAGCTGAACGAGGTTATCAGCAGTAACCAGCATCAACATAAAAAATGTAAAGAGCGACAGATACGCCATAAAGCGCGGCTGGTGGTCGTCATGGCTCATATAGCCCACCGAATAAACATGCACCACCGCCGAAACCCATGTCACCACCACAAACATTGTGGCGGTCATCGCGTCCACCCGCAGCGTCCAATCCGCCGTAAAATCCCCCGACACAATCCAAGTAAGCAGGCTCACTTTATGAACGCCACCCTCACCGAATGCAAAGTCATAAAACACGAAACCAGACAACACAGCCGACGCGACCATCGCACCACAAGTTATGGCTTGCGCGAGTTTTGGCGAAATATTTTTGACACTCAAGCCAACAATAAGAGCCGCAATTAAAGGAAGAAAAACTATTAGAGAGATCATATTTTTACCCCTTCATCACGCTAACATCTTCCACCGCGATTGAGCCACGGTTGCGGAAGTAGATTACCAGAATTGCAAGCCCAATAGCGGCTTCAGCGGCGGCGACAGTTAGGATAAACATCGCAAAAATCTGCCCTGTTAAATCGCCCAGCTTCACCGAAAACGCCACAAAATTGATATTCACCGAAAGTAAAATAAGCTCAATGGACATAAGTATCGTAATGATGTTTTTGCGGTTAAGAAAAATGCCGCAAATGCCGAGCGTAAAAAGAATGCTAGACAACACCAGATAATGAAAAATGCCGATATTTCCAAAAAATATATGTTCCATTTATAAAATTCCTTGCCGTCATCCTGTGGAACGCGAAGCGTTAGCACAGGATCTTTGTTTGTTACTATTTCTAGATCCTGCGCTAGTGCTTACGCACTCCGCAGGATAACACAACCTATAAAACTCCCTCACCTGATTTCACCTTCACAATTTCCATGCAATCCATTGGCGCACGAGATAATTGTTTTGCAACTGATTGCTTACGAACGCCCGCTCGCTCGCGCTTGGTCAGCACAATCGCCCCAATCATCGCAATTAGCAAAATAATCCCCGCCATTTGGAAAGGATAAGCGTAATGGGTATATAGCACCGCGCCCACAGCTTTAGTGTTTGAAATTTCTTCTGCGTTTGGAATTTGTTGCGCTGCAATGGCAAGTTTTTCGTTTGCGTTCAAAGCAATGCGGAACACCATAATAAACTCGGCAAATATCGTGGTTGCAACCACAGCCCCAAGCGGCAGATATTTAAGAAATCCTTCGCGCAGTTCGGCAAAATTCACATTCAGCATCATCACCACAAACAGAAACAAAACCGCAACCGCGCCGACATACACAATCACCAAAGTCATGGCTATATATTCCGCGCCAAGCAGCACAAAAAGCCCAGCGGCATTGAAAAACGCGAGTATTAAGAACAGCACGCTATGCACAGGGTTTTTGCTGCTAATAACCATCCCCGCTGAAAACACCGTTATCAGAGAGAATACATAAAACATTAAAGTCGCTATATTTTCAGCCATTTTTATTTTCCAAGTTGTTATTTCCAAAGCCGCCAAAAGAAAAAGTATCTAAATATTCTCCATAAACTATTATATTCTTCCTGATCCTGTATAATAAAATTCTTAGGTGCTTTTTTAGATGCCTTAAAGGCTTTAATAAAAGAGATTCCTATAAAAATTATTAATACTACTAAAAAAAAATATATCTTAAATTCATAATACACTATCGATATTCCTTATCCGCCTCTAAGCTCGCAGAAATCGCACTTTCCCAGCGTTCGCCATTGGCAAGCAGTTTATCTTTATTATATAAAAGTTCTTCGTGAGTTTCGGTTGCGAATTCAAAATTTGGCGTTTCCACGATTGCATCCACAGGGCAGGCTTCCTGACAAAATCCGCAATAAATACATTTAGTCATGTCAATATCATAGCGCGTGGTGCGGCGCGAGCCATCTTCGCGGGCTTCGGCTTCAATGGTTATTGCCTGCGCTGGGCAAATCGCCTCGCAAAGCTTGCAGGCGATGCAGCG
>SXRF01000011.1 GCA_005792635.1 Rickettsiales bacterium | reverse complement strand
TCCCGTCACCCGCTCCATTCTCATACTAAATTGCTCGTCATCCCGTGCTTGACACGGGATCTATGGCGACAAATTCTGTAATTGGTTTTATCCAAAGATCCCCGCGCAAGGAGGTGATGACAAACCACATAAAGCGTTTTTTGGGGTGATTTGTGTCCCTAAAAGTACCGTTTTTTACTTTAAGTTATTGAAATAAACTTTTGATATTTCTAAATTCACCTGTGTAAAATCGCATAAAAAACACTATCTTTTTTATTTTTGTTATTTTTTGTTTTTCCCACTTCCTGACCAATTTTTATCGCTATATAATTTGGAGATGAGCCAACAAATAAACAGTTTAGGTTCTGCGCAGAAATTCGCTAGAGCGTAGCGAGAATGGTGGTTTCCGAGAACCGTAGCGGAGTGTATGTTTTATACATGAGCAACGGAAGCGCAGGAAACCACCATTTGCAGCAAGCTATAGTAGAATTTATGGGCAGAACCTTATTTGGTTGGTTCTTCTTTCGGTTTTGGCGGTGCTTCCTCTTCATAAGTGGTGGGGAATAGACGCGGATAGGCGTAGCAGCCAGTAATGGGGAGTAATAACACGCAGAAAATTATAATCTTCGTCATTTTTTACCTCTATTAAACAGCCACAAAACGCCAGCGGGCAGCGATATTATAATAAGCAGCAAGCCAATTTGCACGGAAATGGTGATGGCGGCTATCTTCGGAATGCCCGCCAGTGCCAGCATGGCAACCATCGCCCCTTCGCGCAGCCCCCAGCCACCAATGGAAAGCGGTATAATCGAAATCAGCAGCACCCAAGGAATTAGTGTGAATGTTTCGGCGGCGGTGATTGGTGTATCAAGGCTGGTGGCAAGAATATAGGCGCACAAACAAAAGCAACTATGCCCCATAATTGCCATAATCAGCCCGATAAATGCCTGTTTGGGGCGCGAAAACATAAGGCGAAAACTTTGTGCCAGATGTTCCAATAGGTGGATTTTCTGCAATATCGGCAGTTTTTCCAGATGGAATAAACACCATAAAATCAACCCGCCAAACGCCCCGCAAATTGGCATAATAACCCACGCGCTAACGCCGATATATCCTGCAAGAATCGGCATCGTAACAAACCCCATAACGCCAAGGGCGAGCAGGGCGATCATGCGATCGATGACCACCGAGCTAATCGCCAGTGGCAGCGCGATATGCTCGGCTTTTAGTTGCCACACACGAACTACATCACCGCCCACAGTTCCGGGTAAGCAGCAATTAAAAAACACGCTGATATAGTATAGAATAAGGATACGAAAGTTGGAAAGATGCGCTCCGAGGGCGCGAAGCACAAATTGCCAGCGCACTGCGCCAGCAAAAACTTGCACCAAGAGCAAAATCCCAGCCTCTACAAGCAAGCTATGCTCCTGCGCTAGCAACATATTTTCTAGCTCAGCCCTATCCACCCCGCGCAGCAAAAACCAAAAAATAACCACCAGAAGCATGACTTTTGCGAGGAGTGATAACGGCTTGGAATATTGAGCGAGGGACATGTTTATCAGCTATTTCCTCTGAATAATTTTTGCGGGAATGCCAACTGCTATGCCGCCGTCGGGTACGGAAATATTCACCACGGCATTTGCTCCAATCTGTGCGCCGTTTCCGATATTAACACCGCCGATGACCACCGCGCCCGCGTAAATCGTCACCTTATCGCCGATTTTCGGCATCTCGTCATAATCCTTCCCTAGCTTGGAAAAATCCGCCGAGCCAAGTGTGACATGCTGTAAAATGGTGACATTTTTGCCAATGGTCGCCCGCCCGATAACCACGCCGCAGGGGTGCGGTAAGTTAAGCCCTTCGCCAATTCTGGCTTCAATATGAATATCGCAGCTAGTTAAAAAACAATTCAGCCGCCAGAAAAATCTTCGTAAAAACTTGCTGAATATATTTTTGCCAGAAAAATAACTTGAACAGCGAAACAGAAAAACGGCGAGGAAGCGCGGAGACAAAAAAAACATTGAAACGCCGCCAAGAAATGATGGTTTTTCAACGCCCATCGCCTGTAAATCAGCGCGAATTATTTGCCAAAACTGCATGTTACCCACCAAGATTTCCCGCCAGCAGTTCCAGCACCGCTTGGCGCACCGCTAGCCCCATCTCCACTTGGTCGAGGATAACGCTACGGCTTAGGTCGTCGGCAAGGCGGGTGTCAATTTCCACCCCGCGATTAATTGGGCCAGGGTGCATAATCACCGCGTCAGGCTTGGCGTAAGCCAGTTTTTCCTCGTCCAGCCCGTAAAAATGGAAATATTCGCGCACGCTAGGGATAAAATTACCGCTCATCCGTTCCATTTGCAGGCGCAGCATCATAATCACATCAACGCCCACCAGCCCTTTTCGCATGTCAAAAAACACTTCCGCGCCGAAGGATTCTGGCTCGGCGGGCATCAGCGTTGGCGGCGCGATAATCCGCACTTTCGCGCCCAGCAAATTCAGAAGTTTGATGTTCGACCGCGCCACGCGGCTATGCAAAATATCCCCGCAAATGGCGACTGTCAGCCCTTCAACTCCGCCTTTTTTCTCAAGTATAGTCAGCGTATCCAGCAAGGCTTGCGTTGGGTGTTCATGGCAACCATCGCCAGCGTTAATCACCGAGCAATTGACCTTCTGCGCCAGCAAGTGCGCCGCGCCACTTTCAGGGTGGCGCATGGCGATAAAATCAGGGTGCATAGCGTTCAGCGTCATGGCGGTGTCAATCAGCGTTTCGCCCTTTTTGGCGGACGAGGTGGATACTGACATATTGATAACATCCGCGCCGAGGCGTTTTCCCGCCAGCTCAAAGGATGTTCTGGTGCGGGTGGAGTTTTCAAAAAACAGGTTGATCAGCGTGCGCCCGCGCAGGGTTGCGTGCTTTTTATCAACTGCGCGGTTTTTAACGATATATTCCCGCGCCAAGCCCATAACCGCATAGACATCCTCGCGGGAAAGATCTCCCACACCCAGCAAATGCTGGTGTTTGAACGAATAGGTAGTGTTTTTTTTGTTTGAAGTCATACTCAGGCAGCATAATTATTATTTATGGCTTTTGCAAATGGTTAAACTAGACTTTTGTATATTTTTGTGCATTATCAATACCAATGGGATTAAAAAAAGAAAATACAAATGACACAAAACATTCATGAAATTATGCAAGACATCGGGCGTAGGGCGCGGGTTGCCTATGGTTTGATGGCAGAGGCAAAGAACGACGCAAAGGACTTGGCACTAGCCAAGGCGGCGATTGCTCTGCGCGGGCGAACGCAGGATATTATCGCCGAAAATGCCAAAGATTTGGAATATGGGCGCGAAAAGGGGCTGGACGCGGCGATGCTTGATCGCCTGAGGCTGGATGAAAAACGCATAGAATCTATGGCGGCGGGCTTGGAAACTATTTGCACTATTCCTGACCCTGTGAACAAAATTTTGGAAAGTTGGGAACGCCCGAACGGTTTGGTGTTGCAGCGAGTTAGCGTACCGCTTGGTGTGGTGGGGATGATTTATGAATCCCGCCCGAATGTGACGGCGGATGCGGCGGCTTTGTGCATCAAGTCGGGCAATGCGGTTATTTTGCGGGCTGGCTCAGAAAGTTTGCATTCCGCGCAGGCGATAGCGCAGTGCCTGCATTATGGCTTGGCAGAGGCTGGTTTGCCTGTGGACGCAGTGCAGCTTGTGCCGACCCGTGACCGCGCGGCTGTTGGTGAAATGCTGACGATGAATGGGGTTATTGATGTGATAATTCCTCGCGGTGGCAAGTCGCTAACCAAGCGGATTATGGAAGAGAGCCGCGTTCCTACCATTTTGCATCTGGACGGAAATTGCCACAGCTATATCCACCAAGCGGCGGATTTGCAGATGGCAAAATCTGTTCTGCTCAACGCTAAAATGCGCCGTGTAGGGATTTGCGGGGCAACGGAATCATTGCTGATTGACGAGGCGATTGCTGGTGCGGCTCTGCCTATTCTTGCGGATGCTTTGGCGGAGGCTGGCTGCGAAATGCGGGGCGATGCGCTCGCGCAGAAGCTTGATTCGCGGATAAAACCTGCGAGCGATGACGATTTTAGCACGGAATATCTGGCTGCAATTATCTCTATAAAAATAGTTTCGGGAATTGACGACGCGATTGCTCATATAAACACTTACGGTTCACATCATACTGATGCTATAATTACCTCGGATATAGCGGCGGCGAGGAAATTCCTGCGCGAAGTGGACAGCGCGATTGTTATGCACAACACCAGCACGCAATTCGCCGATGGCGGCGAGGTTGGCTTTGGTGCGGAAATTGGCATCTCCACAGGTCGCCTTCACGCTCGCGGGCCAGTCGGCGCACAGCAACTCACCACCTATAAATATGTGGTGCATGGCACAGGACAACTGCGTGGTTAGTGTTTTAGGCACTATATGCACTATGATTTAAGTAAGCGAATATGACAAAAATCGAAAAATCTTTCCCGCATATTTTCCCTGTTCGCGTGTATTATGAGGATACGGACGCGGCTGGCGTAGTGTATCATTCAAACTATTTGAAATTTGCTGAGAGGGCGCGAACCGAGGCACTCCGTAACGCTGGCTTTAACCAATCAGAGTTGCTTAGTGGTAGCGAAAAAATCGGTTTTGCTATGCGCCGCTGCGTAGTCGATTTTTTTAAGCCTGCAAGGCTGGATGACCTCTTGACAATACACACAAGATTGCACGATATAAACAAAGTTAGTATGAGTATGCAGCAGATGATTTGCAAGGGTGATGAAAAGCTGGTTTCGCTAGAGGTTAAAATAGCGGTGGTCGGCAACGATATGAAGCTTGCGAAGATGCCTGATGCTATAAAAAAAGCTATAATGCGAGAATTAGAGGAATAAAAAATGCAAGAAGCCACAGCTGCCCAAATAAATAACGCTGTTTCCACCGCCGTTCAGGGCGTTGATGCCACCACTCTTGCGGGCAGCAATGCCGTTGGTCATAGCTTTTCCATCATAGGAATGTTTATGCAGGCGGATTTCGTCGTCAAGGGCGTGATGATTTTACTGCTCATGGCTTCATTTTGGTGCTGGGCGATTATTTTTGAAAAATATGTTTTATTTCGCAATGTAAAAAGCAAGGCGTCGCGTTTCGAAAGCGAGTTCTGGGCGAGCGACGCTCTGGATAAATTCTATGACAAGGTAAAAAAACGCGCTAATCACTCCATGGCGATTATTTTTGTTGCAGCGATGGAAGAATGGTTGCGCTCTAAAACCACGGTGAATACGCCGCTTCAAGGTCTAAAGCTCAGCCTACGCGAGCGCGTTGTGCAAGTGATGCAGGTCGCCCGCAACCGCGAAATTGAACATCTGGAAAGCGGGCTTGGCTTCCTTGCTACCGTTGGCTCATCCGCCCCTTTCATCGGTCTATTTGGTACGGTTTGGGGGATTATGAACAGCTTTCAAGCCATTGCGATTTCCAAAAATACTTCGCTTGCCTCGGTCGCTCCGGGGATTGCGGAGGCGTTGCTGGCGACCGCTATCGGGCTTTTTGCCGCTATTCCTGCGGTTATTGCCTATAATAAATTCTCCAATGAGCTAGTGCGCTTCTCCAACAAACTTGAGGATTTCAGCACCGAGTTTGACACTATTCTTTCTCGTCAGCTAGAGGGCTAATTTATGGGTGCAAGTTTGGGCGGTGGTGGCGGAAATCGCGGGCGCAGGAAACAGCGAGCTGATTCTTTTTCCGAAATAAACATTACACCTATGGTGGATGTTATGTTGGTGTTGCTGATTATTTTTATGGTAGCAGCCCCGATGATGACCAGCGGAGTTACCGTTGATTTGCCAAAAACCACGGCAGCACCTGTGTCTGGACAAGACGAGCCACTCGCGGTATCGGTCACTTCCGACGGAAAAATCTATATTCAAAAAACACAGGTTACACTGAATAAATTACAGGAAAAACTAAAGGCAATTACTGGACAAAAGCGCGATACGCGAATTTTTGTTCGTGGGGATAAAAATATTGATTACGGAAAAATGATGCAGGTGGTGGGTGAAATAAACGCCGCGGGTTTCAGCAAAGTAGCCCTCATTACCGATGCTGGCGGCGATTCCTCCTCTGGTGCGAGGTAAAAAACTGTGCATCAAGAACGGAAGGAAGGGCTGATATACTCGGTGGTCTTGCACTTGGCGTTGCTTGCACTGGTTATATTTGGTCTGCCTTCTTTGCTGAAAAATGAGCCACCGATTGAGCCTGCCGCGATAACCGTTGAGCTATTGCCAATTACGGGCATTACCAATGTGAAACCGAGCGACGGCACACCAACCGAAAAGCCAAAGGAAGAGCCAAAAGAGAAGGAACAGAAAAAACCTGCGCCACCTGTTAAAACCGCGCAGGAAACACCACCGCCGCCACCAAAGGAAGAGCCAAAACCAGAAGAAAAGCCAGAAGTGGTAAAAAAGCCCGACCCTAAAAAAACTGAGAAAAAACCAGAAGAACCAAAGCCAGAGCCGAAAAAAGAAGAGGTAAAAGAAAAGCCTAAAAAGGCAAAAGAGGAAGATCTGGACGCTATATTAAAAGCGGTAAAAGACACGGCACAAAAAGAAAAGAAAACTGATAAAAAGGAAAAAACCGAGGAAAATTCCTCGCAAAACAAAGCTATTTCTAGCAAATATGACCCCAGCCAGATGATGTCGATGAGCGAGACTGACGCTATTATGAGCCAGCTTGCTAAATGTTGGAGTCCTCCAGCGGGAGCAAAAGACGCGCAGAATTTGGTGGTGGTAATCAACGCTGAGTTCGGTCTTGACGGCGGCTATATAAAAGCAGAAATCGCCGATGAAAGCCGCAGCAGATATAACTCTGACCCATTTTTCCGCACCGCCGCCGAGTCCGCACTTCGTGCCGTTCGTCAGTGCAGCCCGCTGAAAAATCTGCCTCCAGAGAAATATGAAGTGTGGAAGGCGATGGAGCTGCATTTTGACCCGCGGGAAATGTTGCTTTAATAGCAATCCAATAAGGATTTTGTTGTAATAAAACGAAACTAGTCTATAAATGCTTCGTTTTCCCATGCGATCCCGTAGCTCAGTTGGATAGAGCGTCAGCCTTCTAAGCTGAATGTCGGGGGTTCGAATCCCTCCGGGATCGCCAAAAAACGCATTGTAAAAACTGTCAATCTGCGCTTAAGTGATTTTCATGGAAAATCAACTAACACCACGCACAAACACCGAGCTTTTTGGGCATAGCGAGACGGAAGCTGCACTGATGCGTGATATTGCGGCGGGGAAACTGGCGCATGGCTTGATTTTCTCTGGCACACGAGGCATTGGCAAAGTCACAATGGCATATCGTATTGCCCGTACTCTTCTTTCTGGTGCGGCGCGGATTGCCGCTAATTCACACTCTGATTTGCTGGTGATTGAGCCATTATACGACGAAAAAAAAGATGAATTAGCTAGCGAAATCAGCGTTGACCAAGCCCGCGAAATCCCGCAATTTCTATCTCTTACGGCGGGGGAGGGGGCGTGGCGTATGGTGATTATTGATAGTGCTGACGCGCTTAACAATAATGCGGCGAATGCTATTCTTAAAATTCTTGAAGAGCCGCCACCGCGCACTATTCTAATCCTGATTTCCCACAATGTGAACCGCTTATTGCCCACCATTCGCTCGCGCTGTCGCCTTGTTTCCTTCGCGCCTCTTGCGAATGACGATTTTAAGTCGGCGATGCGCCTTATCGCGCCAGAAATTTACGGCGATGAGCTATCGGCACTCGCTGCGCTGGCAGTTGGCAGTGTTGGTGTTGCGCTGGAACTACGAAATCAGGGGGCAGTAAAACTATATGCTGAAACGCTGGAATTGCTAGCTAGCGCACCAGAGTTTGACGGCGCATTGCTGCTGCGTTACTGCGAGCAAATTGGCAGCGGCAAAAAGGCTCATGCAAACTGGCAATTATTTATGCGCGTGATGCTCGCCATTCTGGAGCGCACCGCCAAAATTTCACTTGGCGCAAAAATAAATGCCATAAGTGATGATGAGTTGCAGAATTTGCAGCAGTTGGCAGCGTTGCATAGCGCGGAAATCTGGGCGCAGAAATGGCAAAATGCCGCCGCCCAACTATCCGTAGCGCAGGCACTCCACCTTGATTATAAACAGGTGGCACTAACCTTTTTTCATTCCATTGTCAGCGTAGAAGAATTTTCTTTAGCCGCTTAAAAATGCGAAAATCCTTTGTTTATGGGGGTTATGTCTTCGCCATTTTCGTTTAGTAATTTTACCGTTTCGCCAGCAATTATTTCTCCGATTTTTGTGCATCCTTTCGGCACTAAATGAGCTTTTTCAGGCGGCACGCTAAATAGTAATTCATAATCATCCCCGCCGCTTATTGCCGATTCCAATGCTCCGCCCGTATTTCTTGCTGCCTCTGAAATTGGAAGCTTCTCGGAATAAATCACTGCACCCACATGGGAAGCCGCGCAAATATGCCCCAAATCTTGCAATAACCCGTCCGAAATATCCATGCAGCTACTCGCAATACCACGCAAAGATTGTCCAAGCGCGAGCCGAGGAATTGGTGTTAGATAGCGGTTGATAAGGTGGTTGTTAGTTGTCAGTTGTCGGTTATCGGCAGCAAGTATTTTTAGCCCCAAGGCAGCATCGCCCAGCGTTCCCGATACGAAAATATCATCACCAACCTGCGCCCCGTTTCGCCGAAGTGCGCTGCCAGTTGGCAAGCTGCCTATCGCGGTGATGGATATAGTGAGTGCGCCAAGTGTTGCCGTAGTGTCGCCCCCTGCGAGGGAAATTGCGAATTCACTTTGCGTTTTTTGTAAGCCCACAGCGAATTTTGCCACCCATTCTTCGCTTGTGTCTTTTGGCATGGAAAGGGCAAGGAAATAACAAATCGGCGTTGCACCCATTGCCGCAAGGTCGGAAAGATTGACGCGCAGAGCCTTGGCGGCAATCATTTCTGGCGGCTCATTGCCAATAAAATGCACGCCTTCGCAGATAGCGTCTTTGGTAATAACCAATTCATGCCCAGATGGCGGCGAAAACACCGCCGCGTCATCAGTAAGCCCTAAACCACCAGCAAACCCAGCCGCAAGAGGTGCAAAATATTTTTTTATGAGGGAAAATTCATTCACCAGCCTTACTCACAAGCTCTACCCATGAAACTCAGCATGCAATCTCTGCAATACGCCATGCACAAAATTCACTTCGGCATCGTCAAAAAAGCGGGCGGCAAGGCGGGTATATTCGTCAATTATAACCTTATGTTTTGCCGTATCCTTATAAAAAAACAGCTCAAAAACCGCGCATTGCAAAATGGCGATGAGCAGCCCGCTCATGCGCTCGCGCTTCCAATCTGCGCTCAAGCTTGAATTGATACGACCGTCAATATCCACGGCGAATTCTTTTGTCCCTTCTATGATGGCTTGGGCGAGCGCATAGTTTGGCTCTAGCGGCAAACCAAGAGTTAGTTTTTGCTCGGCTTTGTTGTCTTTTAGCCGCGCTTTTAGTTCGGCAATTTGCCGCGCTGGCGAAAGTGGAGCATCACTCATCAGCCGCGCATAAACGCACTGCGCCGCCGCCACCCGCGCCGCTGTTTTCTTTTGTAGCGATGGGTTTATTGTTTGTTTTTCTGGTTTATTTTCCATATTTTTCTTTCAATTTAACCAGCTGCAAGCAGGCCTCCACCGCATCGCGCCCTTTATTTCCCTCGGAAACTCGCGCCCGCACCATGGCTTGCTCCATTGTTTCCACGGTTAAAATCCCGTAGCCTATGCAGGCTTTATGTTGCAAATTCAAATCCATAATTCCGCGGGCGGATTCGCCGCAAACGAAATCATAATGGCTGGTTTCGCCGCGAATAACACAGCCAAGAGCGACAAATCCATCAAATTTCTTGGCATCAAATTTCCCGCTGTCAAGCGCAAGGCGGATGGCAGTAGGGATTTCAAACGCGCCAGCCACGGTGATTTCTTCAAAACTCGCACCAACGCGCTGTAATTCTGCCCGCGCCCCGCGCATTAGCTCATCCGATACTTCTTGGTAAAAATTACCAGTTACAATTAGGATATTGGTCATTTTTTCATTCCATCGTGATAGGTTCTGCTCATAAAATTGCAGAAAAAATATAGTTCATGAGGTGAGAGCTACGACTACATATTTTATCATTACAATGCAACAATTTATTAATTTCTGCGGTTTTTAAGTTGCACTTGCATCCAAGTTTTGAATAATATATTCGTCATTCCTTGTTTAATCACATCAAAAAGTAGTATTATTATGTCATTTATCGCCAATCGCTTAAATCTCGTAAAACCATCACCAACCCTTGCGGTGACTGCCAAAGCGGCGGAGCTTAAAGCTGCGGGCAAGGATGTTATTGGGCTGGGCGCGGGCGAGCCTGATTTTGACACGCCAGACCACATCAAAGCAGCGGCGATTGAAGCGATTAACAAGGGCGAAACTAAATATACGCCAGTTGGCGGCACTGCCGCGCTTAAAAAAGCAATTTCTGATAAATTCAAGCGCGAAAATGGTTTGGACTATGCGCCAAACCAAATCGTTGCTGGCGTTGGTGCAAAACAGGTTATTTTCAATGCCTTGCTTGCCACTCTTAACGCTGGCGATGAGGTGATTATCCCCGCGCCATATTGGGTTTCCTATCCTGATATGGTCTTGTTCGCCGAAGGCACACCTGTAATCGTTCCCTGCCTTGAGGAAAACGGCTTTAAGCTCACGCCAGAAGCTCTGGAAAAAGCGATTACGCCGAAAAGCAAATGGATAATCCTCAATTCGCCGTCCAACCCAACTGGCGCGGCTTATAGCGAGGCGGAACTGAAGGCGATTGCCGCGGTTTTGCTGAAACACCCGCAGGTTTTTGTGCTTGCTGATGATATTTATGAGCATCTGATTTATGATGGGCTAAAATTCTACACCATCGCGCAGGTTGAACCAAAATTATATGAGCGCGTGTTGACGGTCAACGGCGTTTCCAAAGCTTACGCAATGACAGGTTGGCGTATTGGCTACGCCGCTGGTGCGAAGTCGCTTATTGCCGCCATTGCTGATATTCAGTCTCACAGCACCTCAAACGCTTGCTCAATCAGCCAAGCAGCGTCAGTTGCGGCACTTAACGGCAAGCAGGATTTCCTTGCTGATTGGCGCGGTTCATTTGCGGCGCGGCGCAATCTGGTGGCGAAGGCTCTCAATGAAATCAGCGGTTTAAGCTGCCTAGTGCCAGAGGGCGCGTTTTATGTATTCCCGAATATGCAAAAACTGATTGGCAAAAAAACTCCGTCAGGAAAAACCATAAATAATAGCGCGGAGCTTTGCGATTATTTGCTGGAGGAGGCACTAGTTGCGACGGTTGCGGGCAGCGCGTTCGGGCTAGAGGGCTATTTCCGCATATCCTATGCCACCAGCGAAGCTATCCTCACCAAGGCTATGGAACGCATTAAAATTGCGGTCGGTAATTTGTCGTAATGTCTATTTAGTTTTGCAATCTGGTTTGCAACCGCCTATCATATACCCAAAGCAGTTCAAGTTGCGGCTAGGCAGTCTAGGCGAAGTGTACGCTTTTGTACACGAGACGACGGATAACAACGCCGCAGCTTGAAATGGGAAGGGTATGGCGCGATGAGCAGGGCATATAACATTGTTTATCACACGCATGACGCACTGGTTATCGGCGCGGGTGGCGCGGGTTTGCGGGCGGCGGCGAGTGCGTCGGCTGGCGGCGCGAGCGTTGCTTGCATCTCCAAAGTTCCACCCACGCGCAGCCACACTGTTGCGGCGCAAGGCGGCATCAACGCAGCACTAGGCAACCGCGTGGCGGATGATTGGCGGTGGCACGCTTATGACACGGTTCGCGGTTCGGATTGGCTGGGGGATCAGGACGCAATCGCTTTTATGTGCGAAAACGCCGCCGAAGCCATTGTGGAGCTGGAGCAGATGGGGATGCCTTTTACTCGTGATGATGACGGGTTGATTTACCAGCGGGCATATGGCGGGCAGAAAACCGAATTTGGCAAGGGTGGCGCGGCATATCGCGCCTGCGCGGTCGCTGACAGGACGGGGCATTCAATGTTGCACACGCTATATGCGGCGGCGTTGCGTGGTGGCGTTGAGTTTTTCGTTGAATATACCGCGCTGGACTTAATTTTTGATGAGGCAGGAGTGTGCCTAGGGCTGCTGGCATGGGAGATGGAAAGTGGCAGCCTGCATGTATTTCAGGCACATACAACCATCATTGCCACTGGTGGATTTGGGCAAATATACGCGGCAACCACCGCCAGCACTATTTGCACGGGTGACGGCAACGCCATGGCTCTGCGGGCGGGAATTGCCTTGCAGGATATGGAGTTCGTGCAGTTTCACCCCACCGCGTTATATGGCGCAAGCATCCTGATAACCGAGGGCGCACGCGGCGAAGGGGCGTATCTAACCAATGCTAGCGGCGAACGATTTATGGGGCGGTATGCGCCGAATTCTATGGAGCTGGCATCACGCGATGTTATTTCCCGCGGCATGGCGCAGGAAATCCTTGCTGGGCGCGGCTGTGGTGCGAAAAAAGATCATCTACATCTACGGCTGGATCATCTTTCGCCAACGCTGATTGACAGCAAACTGCCCAGTATCAAGGAAATTTGCAAAACCTTTGCGCGAATTGATATTTCCCGCGAGCCAATCCCCATTCTGCCCGCAGTGCATTATACCATGGGCGGCATTCCAACGAATATGTATAGCGAGGTTTGCGCTGGTTTGCTGGCAATCGGCGAGGCTGCCTGCACCTCCGTTCATGGCGCAAACCGCCTTGGTTGCAACGCCCTTCTGGAGCTGGTGGTGTTTGGCAAAGCGGCGGGCGAACAGGCGGCGGCGGTGGCGAAAAAATTTTCCGCGCATAAAAAAATCATCGCTAGCATGTTGGAAACCGCGCTTTCCCGCTTTAGTAATTTGCAAAATTCTGGCGGTGAAACGCGCCCGAACAAAATCCGTAAGGGATTACAGCAAGTTATGCAAAATCATGGCGGTATTTTCCGCAATCATGAATTACTGGCAGAAGGCATTGAAAAACTTGATGAATTATGGGAATTGGCGGCAAATGACCTGCAAATTGCCGATAAATCCCTGATTTGGAACAATGATTTGCTGGACGCGCTGGAAACCGATAATTTATTGCGGCTGGGCATGGTGACTTTGGCTTCCGCCCTTGCCCGCAGCGAAAGCCGTGGGGCGCATTTCCGCGCTGATTACCCCGTGCGCGACGATGAAAACTGGTTGGCACATAGCCTTGCGAGCATGGATGAAAGCGGGAAAATAACCCTCTCCACCTGCCAAGTAAGCCTGAATGGCGGCTCGCCAGAAACCAGTTTCCCGCCAGAAGAGAGAGGGTATTAGGGCTTGTTTATTATTGTTATTTTTGCAATCTTTACTGATTGACACCGCCGTATAGTTGCATATAAACAACTATAGAATTTATTTGTTGAAATAGTTAAACATAAAGATTGTACTAATTTTATTTTTGTGCTTAACTCAAAATTAATCTATTATTTGCTGTTAATTCATTAATTAATCAAAATCATTAAGGGGATAAACAATGCGTGTATTATTAGTAGAAGACGATTCCTCAACCGCAAAAGCCATTGAATTATCGCTAGCTTCTGAGGGTATTATCTGTGATACCACCCAGCTTGGCGAAGAAGGTTTAGAAATTGGTAAATTATACGATTACGACATTATAATCCTTGATTTAATGCTACCAGATATTGACGGTTATGAGGTTCTACGCCGTTTCCGCGCTGCTCGCGTTACCACGCCGATTTTAATTCTTTCTGGTCTTTCTGGTCCAGACCAAAAAATTAAAGGTCTTGGCTATGGCGCGGATGATTATCTTACCAAGCCTTTCAATAAAGGTGAGCTTATTGCGCGTATTCAAGCGATTGTTCGTCGCTCTAAAGGGCATTCAGAATCAATTATCCGCACTGGCAAGCTGTCAGTTAATCTTGACGCTCGCTCTATTGAGGTGGACGGCAAGCCGCTACATCTTACCAGTAAGGAATACAGCATTCTTGAGTTGCTGTCGCTTCGTAAAGGCACAACTCTTACCAAAGAAATGTTCCTTAACCATTTATATGGCGGAATTGACGAGCCAGAACTTAAGATTATCGATGTGTTCGTTTGCAAACTCCGCAAAAAACTGGCTACTGCCGCTGGTGGTGAAAACTATATTGAGACTGTTTGGGGGCGTGGTTATGTGCTGAAAGACCCAGAACAAATAGCTCAAGATATGCAAATGGATGAAATGGCTTAAAGGCTATGTAGTTTTTTATTGTAAAGCCCAGCCATTGAAAAATGTCTGGGCTTTTTTTTAGAAAGTTTGTCTTATGATTAATTCAGAATTTCCAAAAATCCGTATGCGTCGCACTCGCCTTAACGCTTGGTCTCGAGAGCTAGTGGCGCAGTGTCGCTTGAGCGCGGCGGACTTGGTGCTTCCCATATTTATTCACGAGGGCAGCAATAGCAAAGCTCCAATTGCAAGCCTTCCCGATGTATATCGGGTTAGTATTGATATATTGGTTGAGCAGGCGAAAGAAGCTCACGACCTTGGCATTCCCGCCATTGCGCTGTTTCCGCAGATTGATATTGCGCTAAAAAGCCCGCTTGGTGACGAGGCTTTTTTTGATCGTAATTTGGTGTGCCGCGCTATTGATGCGGTGAAGAGTGCCGTGCCTGATATTGGCATAATCGCGGATGTCGCGCTTGACCCATACACTAGCCACGGACAGGACGGAATTGTTGAAAATGGAAGGGTTCTCAACGATGAAACAATTGCCCAGCTCTGCAAGCAAGCCTTGGTTTTGGCGAAGGCTGGTGCGGATGTGGTCGCCCCTTCTGATATGATGGATGGGCGCGTTGGTGCAATTCGCAGCACGCTTGAAAAACATGGATTTACTGACACTATGATACTTGCTTACAGCGCGAAATATGCCTCCAGCCTTTACGCTCCGTTTCGTGATGCGGTGGGTTCAGCAGCACAGCTTGGAACAGCGGATAAGCGCGGTTATCAAATGGATTTTAGAAATAGCGATGAAGCTATGCGCGAAATCGCACTGGATATTGCCGAGGGCGCGGATATGGTGATGGTAAAACCCGCCATTTCCTATCTGGATATTATTTCCCTTGCCGCCAGCAGTTTTCAAGTTCCAGTGTTCGCATATCAAGTCAGCGGTGAATACGCGATGGTGAAAGCCGCCGCGAAAAACGGCTGGATTGACGGCGACGCGGTGATGTTTGAGCAACTAACCGCTTGCAAACGCGCTGGAGCACGGGCAATCTTCACTTATGCTGCGGTTGATATGGCAAAAAAACTTGTGTAAAAATTGTGCATTTTCTTCTAGCATTCAAAAAAAACATTTGCTATAAGACACGCCTCTTGATGATTTTTCATCATAAAACCACATAATTTATTCTTGGTGGTTTTCCTGTTCCGCGATAGCTCAGCGGTAGAG
>SXRF01000001.1 GCA_005792635.1 Rickettsiales bacterium | reverse complement strand
CGTGACGCAAGGCATGATTGTTCGCACCAAGAGCGACAAAGCGATCAAGGCGCAGCAATCAGTGATGGAGTTCTTGCTGATCAACCACCCCTTGGATTGCCCGATTTGCGACCAAGGCGGCGAGTGCGATTTGCAAGACCAAGCGGTGGCTTATGGCACTGGGCTAAGCCGCTACAACGAGCATAAACGCTCGGTGGAAAATAAATATATGGGGCCGATTGTTAAAACCGAAATGACCCGCTGTATTCATTGCACGCGCTGCGTTCGTTTCGCCACCGAAATCGCTGGTGTGCCAGAGCTGGGTGCGTTTGGGCGTGGTGAGCATATGGAAATCGGCACTTATGTGGAAAAAACTATCAGCTCCGAACTTTCGGGAAATTTAGTTGACCTCTGCCCAGTTGGTGCGCTGACCAGCCGCCCATATCAGTTTGCGGCGCGACCATGGGAGTTGACCAAAACCGAAACCATTGATGTTATGGACGCGGTGGGTTCAAATATCCGCGTTGATAGCCGCGGTGAGGCAGTGCTGCGCGTCCTTCCTCGCGTGAATGAGGATATAAATGAGGAATGGATTTCCGATAAAACCCGCCATGCTTGCGATGGTTTGCGCGTACAACGCCTTGACCGCCCGTTCGTGCGCGGCAATGATGGTAAGCTGAAAGAAGCTAGCTGGGCGGAGGCTCTGGGCGTTGTTGCCGCCAAAATGAAATCGCTAAAGTCAGAGCAAATGGCGGCGATTGCTGGCAATCTTGCCTGCGGGGAGTCGCTCACAGCATTAAAAGATGTGCTGGATAGCATGGGCGTTGCCAGCCGTGATTGCCGCGTTGATGGCGCGATGTATGACACTTCGTCTCGTGCAAATTACCTGTTCAACACCACAATTTCAGGGCTGGAACAGGCCGACGCGATTTTGCTAATCGGCGCGAACCCGCGCAAGGAAGCTGCGCTTCTGAACGCCCGCATTCGCAAAACTTATCTAAAAGGCAAACTAAAAATTTATAGCATTGGTGCGGCGGCGGAGCTGACATATCCAGTGCATAATTTTGGTGCTGACCCGCGCATTCTTTCTGATGTAATTCTTGGAACGCACCCGCTTTCCAAAGTGCTGTCAGAAGCCAAAAATCCTGTGATTATCCTTGGAACTGGCGCACTCGCAAGAAGTGACGGGCAAGCGATATTTGCGGCGGCAAAAGCGATTGCTGAAAAATACAATGTAATCCGCGAGGGTTGGAACGGCTTTAATGTTCTGCATCATGCCGCAGGGCGCGTTGGTGCATTGGATTTAGGTTTTGTGCCAGCAAAAGGTGGGCGTGATATTAGCGAAATTTTTGCGGCGTGCAAAGCTGGTGATGTTAAATTGGTGTATCTTCTCGGTGCGGATGAGTTTGATATGTCACTGCTGGGCGATGCTTTTGTGGTCTATCAAGGGCATCACGGCGATGACGGCGCACACCGTGCTGATGTTGTGTTGCCATCCGCCGCCTATACCGAAAAAGAGGCGACTTTTGTGAATCTGGAGGGCAGGGTGCAGCGCACCGCTCGCGCAGTATTTCCAAAAGGTTTGGCGAAGGAAGACTGGCTCATTTTGCACGAATTAGCCGCCGAACTGGGCAAGCCGCTGGCTTATAATAATTTGGCTGGTGTTCGTGCAAAAATGGCGCAAATTGCTCCGCATTTTGCAAGAATTGGGGAGATTGTTCCTGCGCCAAACTCTAAACTCCAAACTCCAAACTCTTCTCAAATTTCAGGCGATGTCCTTGCCGAATTCATCACTAATTTTTACCTAACCGACCCGATTTCGCGGGCAAGCAAAACCATGGCGGAATGCAGCAAGGCAGCAAGTGCAGATATAAAGAAAAAGGTGGCTTAAACTATGGAAAAACTAAACGAACTGCTGATATATCTCGCTCCGATAATGCCCCTTCTCATTCCGCTGGGGAAAATCCTGCTTCTGGTTGTACCGCTACTGATTAGCGTTGCCATGCTTACGCTGGTGGAACGCAAGGTGATTGCCGCGATGCAGCTTCGTAAAGGGCCAAATGTGGTTGGTTTCTGGGGGCTGTTGCAACCATTTGCCGATGGTTTGAAATTATTCCTAAAAGAAACGATTATCCCATCGCAATCTAGCCGTATTATTTTCCTCATCGCGCCGATGGTGACATTCATGCTCGCGCTGCTCGGCTGGGCGGTTATTCCTCTTGCGCCAGAATTTGTAATTGCTGATATAAATGTTGGTATTTTATATCTTTTTGCGATTTCCTCGCTTGGCGTTTATGGCATCATCATGGCGGGTTGGGCGAGTAACTCAAAATACGCTTTTCTTGGCGCAATTCGTTCCAGCGCACAGATGGTTTCTTATGAAGTTTCCATCGGTTTTGTGATTGTCACTGTGCTTTTGCTGGTTGGTTCACTCAATCTTGGCGATATTGTCCGCGCACAAGGCGGCGGTATTCAGAACTGGCACGCTTTTGGTATGCTATTTCCTATGTTTGTGGTGTTTTTTATATCCGCCCTTGCCGAGACCAACCGCCATCCTTTTGACCTTCCCGAAGCAGAGGCGGAGCTGGTTGCGGGCTATAATGTTGAATATTCGTCAATGTCATTCGCGCTGTTTTTCCTTGGTGAATATGCGAATATGATACTAATGTCGGGCATGACCACGATTTTGTTCCTTGGCGGCTGGCAGCCGATTTTTGAAACATCATTTACCATAATACCGCCAGTGCTGTGGTTTGTGGCAAAAGTTTTCTTGTGCCTATTCGTGTTCATCTGGGCGCGGGCAACGCTGCCTCGTTATCGTTATGATCAGCTAATGCGCCTTGGCTGGAAAATTTTCTTACCTGTTTCGCTGATTTGGGTGGTTTTAGTTTCTGCTTATGTAACTTTTTGGATTGTATAAAAAATGGAAGAACAAATTTTACCAATTGATATACACGAGCATGTTGGACGCATAGAGGCGTTTTTTCAGTGGCTGGTTGAGTTTGTGCATCATTTTGGGTATGCGGGAATTTTTATCATGTCATTCTTAGAAAGCACTTTTGTGCCTCTTCCAAGCGAGGTGACTATGATACCAGCTGGGGTTTTGGTGCAAGAAGGTCACATGAATTTTTTTATTGTGGTTTTTCTGGCAACGGCAGGTGCTCTTGCTGGCTCGCTTTTTAATTATTATTTGGCTTATTATTTAGGGCGAAAATTCTTTTATAATTATGGGCATTATTTATTTATAACTCATGAAAAACTAGATAAAATAGATAAATTCTTTGCAAGCCACGGCGAAATATCTACATTCACAGGTCGCTTGATTCCAGGGGTACGGCATTTCATAGGGTTTCCAGCTGGTCTTGCCCACATGGATCTTAAAAAATTCTGCATTTACACTTTTTTAGGCAGCGCAATTTGGATGACTATTTTAACCGCCGTTGGTTATTTTATTGGTGACAATAAAGAATTGCTACATAAACTTATGCCTTATATAACTGGCTCGGTAGTTGGGGTTGTTGTCTTGGGGGTAGTGTTTTATATGTTGCATAAGCGGAAGAAAAAGGCGAAAAACGATGAATAAAACCATTAGAACAGCGAGAGCGTTTTTGTTGGTGGAGCTGGTTTCTGGCTTCTTGCTCACGCTTAAATACATGTTCAAAAAACCTGTAACTATAAACTACCCGTATGAAAAAGGGGCGATAAGCCCTCGCTTTCGTGGTGAACACGCGCTGCGTCGCTATGCAAACGGCGAAGAACGCTG
>SXRF01000010.1 GCA_005792635.1 Rickettsiales bacterium | reverse complement strand
GTCGCTCGCTGTTCGATTTCGCCAAGCTGGTCGAGGCGTTCGAGAAGGCGAACGCGAGCTTCGTCAGCATCACGCAGGCGCTCAACACAACCAGCAGCATGGGCCGGCTCACGCTCAACATGCTGCTGTCATTTGCACAGTTTGAGCGTGAGCTGGTGGGTGAGCGCATCCGTGACAAGTTTCTGGCGTCCAAGCGCAAGGGTATGTGGATGGGCGGCACACCGCCGCTGGGTTACGATGTGGTGGAGCGTAAATTGGTGGTGAACCGCCAGGAAGCAAAAATTATTATCTTCATCTACGAACAATTCCTGCGGCATGGCTCGACGATTCGCCTTCTGCATGAGCTGGATGAGCGTTGCTATCGCACCAAAAGCTGGACGACACAAACAGGTAACCACAAGCAAGGTGGCAAGATGGATGCGAACGTAGTGATACGCATTCTGCGTAACCCGATTTTTAAAGGCATCATCAGCCACAAAGGTGAGCATTATCAAGGCGAACAAGAAGCGATTATTTCAGACAAGATGTGGGATGATGTGCAGGCATTGATCAAAGAACGCCGCCATGCGAAACCGCGCACGCTCGACACTAAACCCAAGAATGCCCCATATCTACTACGCGGGATTATTTTCGATTCAGCGGGCTGGACGATGACTCCGTCTGATGGCGGTAAGAGCAAGCGGCGGCGTTACCGCTATTACGTCAGTACACGTGCCATCAAGCATGGCTACCAATCGGTGGATGTGCGCTCGGTCGCCGCAGAACAAATCGAACCCATCATTATCGGCCAGCTGCGCCAGTTTTTTGTGGCGCCAGAAGTGATTCATCGTACACACCAGCGCGCGCAGATGCATGAACCCAACATCACCATTGAAGAAGTGCGCAAAACTCTTGCGCAGTTTGACGAGATTTGGGAGCAGCTCTTTCCGCTTGAGCAGAACCGTATCATGCACCTGATCGTCAAACGGATTCAGGTGAGTTTGAGCGGCGTGACCATTACCTTTCAACCCAACGGCATCATGGATGTATATGAGCAACTCACTAGTAAAAGGCGGGCCTAGAAACATTAAACTGATTACAGAAAACCAGCGCTCCGTCACCAATCAGGATGGCACCATCACCATCCATATCCCCATCAGCTTCAAACGCCACGGTGGCCGCAAATACATTATTGCGCCCGACGCCATCCCCAGCGAATATCAATCACCCGCCAATAAGGAATCGCTCCTCAAAGCCCTTGGTCGTGCGTTCGAGTGGAAGGAGATGCTGGAGGCTGACTCAACCCTCAACCACGACATCATCGCCGATAAAGTCAGTTTGCCGCGCTCGTATGTTTCGCGGGTGATGAAGGTCACGCTGCTTGCACCCGATATCATCGACCTGATTCTTGACGGCAAGCAGCCCAAGCATATGAACCTTGCCGATGTCAGCAAAATGCCGAGCGACTGGAATGAGCAGCGCGAGTATTTTGGCATTGTGTAGGTCACCACAGAGATTGTTCGCACATGCATCTACCACCCAGCCAACGTTACAAATAGTGAAGTTTGCACCTATTGATTTTGAACAGATTTTTTAACGTCACCATTTTTGTTTGGTGAACAGCCTCAGAGAGAAACGCCTCTCTACAGCCCATTACAAACCACCCACACAAGATAATCAGTGAACTGCTTTCTTTGCTGAACAAGGCACACAGCGGCACTTACAGCAACAGCATCAGAGGAAAGAGAGTCTCTGTAACTCGGTAAGTGGCGGAAGAGGTGAGATTCGAACTCACGGAGGCGTTGCCACCTCGGCAGTTTTCAAGTCATATCCTTTTGATAAACCACAATAAATCACAGCAGACGACAGTAAGAAAAACAAGCGGTTACAAAAATTATTTTGTGGTGGTTGTTTCTAAATTCTTTTCATTAGTTGTGGTCTAGTGTCCCAAATTTGTCCTAAGCTAACGATCCTTTATATTATAAAACATAGACTCAATTGCTCTACTTTCGTCTTTAGCTTCATATCTTATATCTTTCCATTCATCCATCTTTTGGTCAGCGTATTGTTCTTCATAATCTTTTTGCTCTTCTATATAATTTTCTAACAATTCAATGTCATTAGATGTGTTTAGATTGAATAATTCAGCTAAAGATTTGAAGTCTGACAAATAATCTTCTAACTCAGAAACAGATTTTATTTGAGTATATTCTTGTGAGAAATAATTTCCTCTAAATACCTGAAAAGCCGATTCTATACTTTGCATTGAAATACTTGTTAATGCATCCTCTTCAAAAGCATTTTTAACTGATAAAAAATCCTGCAGACTGTATGCTGAGTTTATCTTAGAAATTACAAACCTTTCTATGCGATTTAAAATATCAAGAGTAAGCACCCCACTTTCTATATGATTACTTACTGTTATTGATAATTCTGCCCAATTAGCCACGCTAGGAGTATAGCTATCATTCTCAGCTAGAGATAAGGTATTAGATATTGCTTCCAATATTTCATCAGATTTAGTCTTTTCATATATGTTTATAAATAACCTTATTCTTTCATCATAATCAATATCGTATATTTTCCAAAATACACTTTTAATATCCTTGGTCTCCACTAGCGACTTGTTGTACTGTAGTCTAGAAATAGCTGATAAAATTGCCTTAAGAAACTTTTGTACGGTTGCAAGATTGAGATTTGATAATTCTTCACTATACAAATTCCATATCTGTTTTATCTGTTCTAGAAAAACAGATGATTCTAAAATATCTATTGCTGCTTCTGGGGTTGCTTTCAGGTAATATTCTAAAAAATCTTTCACGGATGGATTTATATAGGATAAAGTCGATCTCTCAATTTTTAGAAAACTGCCAAGCAATTCTTTTGCAGCATCACGAAAATTAGCTGGAGAAGATACAAGATTATACTTTACACATGAAAATCTATGAAACTCTGAGAAAGATTGCTCTAATTTTGAAGATAGCACACTTGAATTTAATGAAAACAATGTAAGAAGCAAATGACGAGAGGGGTCTGATATTTGCTTAAGAAAGGGTTGTTCCCACAATTTTATTGGTTGATTTAGCGTATTTAAAAAATATTTTGGATATTCTTTTGAAGAAACTAAGCTTAAGAAATCTTTGTTTGTCATCCACTCAATTAATCTTGGATTATAATTAACATGTTCTATGATTTTTATATGCGTATTTGTTGAGATTATTTCCTCTAAATATTCATCCGTAAGATTGGAAAAAAATAAGTGATTACAAAGTATCTTTGCTTTAATCATTCTTGTATAATTTAAAAGACTAAGTCTATAGTTTGCGTGTAAAAAATTACTATTTTCAAACCGTTCACTGTGCTGAAGTGCTTGAACTAGAATGTATTCTCGTGAAGTTAAAATCATCCTTGCGTTAGTAGAATTTCTTACCAGTTCTATAAGAGAAACTATATACGAAGCTGTTTCATTAGAAAACTTATCTCCTAAACGGGTAATTCCTAAGAAATCATCAAAATAATATATTATTTTCTTCTCTTTAGAATATATTTCATAAGCATCTCTTGGAGTTTTTACTTCTATTGGTAAATATCCTTGTTCAATATAAGAGAATAATAGCATCTCAGCCAGCGTTGTTTTGCCAACACCAGGCTCGCCTGAAATTATTACAAATCGGTGATTATTTATAACTTTCAATGCATTTGGGAAGCTACTATTCTGAACAAATATTGGTATTTTACGCCTCACTTTATCTACTAACTGCTCGGATTGGGTTATAACCGCATTATGTAATACCCTATCTAAAACTGCCTTACTGCTTAACCATAATTTGAAATGTTTTTGTTCAATCTCTGGATGCAGCCCAAGAAGGTTGTTTATATCTTCCTGCCCTAATATATCTGCTTCTGTTGTTATGTAAGGCTCTAAAACACTTTTGATGCTGGCTTTATTGGGTGGAGACAATTGTAGGGATGTAGCAATAATATACCTTTTCGGATTGATTAGCTTTATCTTTTCTAATTCTTCTTTTTCTAGAACACTCAATAATTTTGAGAAGTCTGATTTAATATAACGCTTACATTGCACTATGGTTTTTTGACTACTAAGAAGAGTCCTTACATCTATACCTTGATCTTTTCCTGCTTTAAAAGTTTCATATCGTATTCCAGTTTCTGCTTGCAAAAGATCACGAATTAACTCTTCAAAATCTAAGCTAGATAATTGTGCGAAATCATAACTCATTATAATTATCTCATTTTTTTGTTAGAAATAGATGTTGGAAGTTAGTGCAACGCCAACTTGATAGCATCTTTTTTGATTATTGCGAACTTATGATATTTGCCTCATTTAAATCTAAAGTTTTTTGTATTTATTAGCAAATAATCAATTTTGCACATACTCAACATATTGAATTGTATTAATAAAGCACCAATTAGTTAGCAAAATTAGCGTTTTAGCAACAATAAGAACGCCTAACTTATTGTTATTTATCAGTAAAGTGAAAATTAGTTAGCGCGGATGTGTACGCGTGCGTGTGCGAAGGTAAAAAACTGAGGTTTTCGGGCAGCAATTTGCCTAGGAACGAGCCAACTCCAAAATTTTTCTTCCAGCTATTCATTGACTGATTTCAATTATTTCTTTAGCGTCTGTCGTGCAACACTGAATTAGTGTTGTGGGGCTTAAGAACTCCTTACACAGCGGTAATTCGCATCAGCCGAAACATGATGCTGCCTTTCCAACCTTATGGCTGGGAGGCGGCAATGTATGTTCAGCCTCGCGGTAAAGATTGTCGCGCCGTCTGTGTACGGTTCTTAACTCCCAGCTGCCAATGGGCAGCTAAATCCAAAAATAAAAACATGTTCAAGCACTTTTCTGTGCTTGAGCTATTTGGAAAGCAAGGGAGGAAAATATGAAGCACTCACTCACATTTATATTCTTACTATTAACTGGGTGTGTCTCCACTCACTCTGTCGACTCTGAGTATTACTACAATAAGTATAAGAATGACTATACTCTTGAGGATTGGCATAGAGATAAAGATGCCTATGAGAAGTCTATGAAAGGCAAATGGCATTATGAACAACCAGAAACATTAAATGTAATTGTTATAGATGGTAAGAAGCAGTGATTGGACATTGCGTCAAAAAATCTGCATTAAACAAACCTGCCCCCATTACAACACGAATAAAAATCGGAGAAAATTATGAGAAAATTGATTGGCAAATTTATGTTGATTGGATTGGTTGCATTTGGAGCTTTTGTATTTTACATCATGTCACCAACACAAAGTGCAAAACTTGCTGTAAAAAGGGATTTAAGCGATCCTGAATCTGCTCAATTTAGAAATATAAAAAATGTTGGCACTCATATTTGTGGAGAAGTAAACGCTAAAAATAGATTTGGTGGCTATACAGGTTACCGTCGCTTTGCCTATGTTATGGAAGGATCAATTGGGCTTACTGGTAATATAGTTTGGGAAGAACAAAACTCTGCTGAATTCAGCCCTTTAATTGTTGATTGCATTAAAGGATAGATATTAAACCACCGTAAAATCGCTATTATTTCGCTTTTTACTGCCTGTTTTGCCTTGGCTTGCGAGTTACCTGCGTAAAACAAGCAAAAAGCGGTGTATGAGCGTAAAATTGCTATATCACACCTATAGCACCTATCCTACCTTTCAGACTAATTGAATTTTATAATCGTGTAAAAAACAACTAACCAAAAAGGTGTGATAGGTGGGATAGGTAGTATATAGCTTTTGTTGTCAGCTATTTTTATCGGTTATTGTCGTTATAGCACACTCATCATCCCAAACATTACTGGTTTGCATTATCATATCAAAATGCTTTCGACATTTTTCCAAGATTGGGAGTTCGTAGCATTTCACTTGCTTTTTTACACCCAAACCATCAACGCGAATCTGTCTTTTGCTAATTTTTACAAATGGCAGCAGATGTCTTATTTCCCCAGCAAATTGCGTTAATGCTCCACGATAACGATTGCCAGAACGATTTGAATGTTTGCAATACTCATCGTATAAATCACCAAATGGGATGCAATCAGACCAATAATCATCAGTCTCTTTAATCGCCCCTGCGGATAATTTATCAAACCAAAATTTTTCCACTGGCGACATGCTGTAATGTTTCATTTCAGCCAACGCTTCAGTTTGCGGTATTTTGCGTAAGTTTATGCCTCTCAAATCATAATTTTTGAGATAATAAAGTAACGCCTCTTTGCCACCATTCTCCATTTGTTCATAAATCGCGGAAAAATACTTGTGATTTTGCATCTTTTTATTGCTCACATCAATTACCACAAAACGCCTTTCTTCAAGCCCTGCTGGCACGACCCAGCGGTTATTTGAGGCAATAACCAATCGCACATGGTTGTCAAGATTTACGACATCTTTGCCTTTTGCTTCAATAGGGATGGTTTCTTCAGTAACCAATGCTTTCAAAACACCTTCTTCGGATTTATTGCCACCCCAGACGGCTTCATCAGCGAAAATCAAACAAACAGACATCAAATGAGCATTAAAATGTCCAGTCAGATGTTTTTGATGTGTAATGTGCAAAAAATGCTGTCCAAATAACGCGCCAAAAATTTTAGCAAACACGCCCTTACCAGTGCCTTGCGAGCCTCGTAAAACTAGTGCGGTTCCAGGGCGATTAGCTGGGTTCTGTATAGCATCAGCCATCCATGCAATGACATATTCATAAAGCTCCTCATCATCAGAACAAATCACACTGCGGATATGTTCCAAAAATAAAGAGCAATCACCTTCTTTTGCCTCACATCCATAATCAATCCACAGATTGTAATAATTTTCGGATATGTCCTGCGGTAACCCTTGTGGCATAAAAACGATACCATCATATTGACGGCGATCTGGATGTTGAAACCAGATTTTACCCCATGTGGTCTCTTTTTTGCGGATTATTTCACACTTGTTTGCAAAGAAATTACGAAAATCATTCACAGGCAAGAATGTAATTTCTTTACGCTGAGTCATTGGGTTGTATTTTTCTTTGAGTATCAAACATTTGCTACCAAACATCACTACAGCGTATTGCTTGTTTAGCGTGTCAACAATTTGCTCTATTCCATCGTTGTCCACAGTATCATTAGCTGAACTTGTAGGAGCATATTTGCCACTGTAAGCACTTTCCAAACATTTTATTGCTTCATCCTCTGGAAATGGGGGATTGCACATACTGGCTGCGACAAGCACAAATTGCTCCGCTTGCTCGCGAGGCAAGTTTTGTTTCATCAAATGACACGCATATTTGAATATGCTCTCGTTGCGTTCGCCTTCTTTAACATCAACAGGCGGGGCAATCTTTTTTCCATATTCTAAAAGCGGAAACAGAGAGTCTGGCGCATTTACGATTTCTTGCTGCTCATCTCGCCACTCATAAGGAATATCATTAAGAATGGATGGCGGAGATACGACATATCCGCCATCGCCTTTAATATCTATTCCATCAAGAAAGCCATTTAATGAACCAACATGATTGTTTCGCGGGTATTTGTAATAATAATGCTTGCCACCTGTGGTGGTTTTACAAGTTTTAGTTGGATAAAGATTGGGAAATATCTTTTTGAGCAATTTCCACATTTCTGCACCACGCTTGCCATTTTTGACATCAACATCAATTACAAAGCAATCGGATGTTTTTCCAGTTGCAATACCCCAATTTGCATGTGGATACTGGTCATGCCATTTTTTGATTTGTGCAAAATCGTTGCTAGCGTCATTATGTCCATGTTTGGTTAAAGGTGTTTTGCCATTAGCTTTTAACGGAAATATGTGTAATCCAAAATCTACATATTCTAGCAGCACTTGTAGTTTGTTATCTGATTTATTCATTTTAGTCACTCCTGAATTTATTGTTTATTTTTATGGTTGTTTTGCTTGTCCACCCACGAAAAAACCTCTTCCTCATCAAGGAAAATGCGTCTTCCAGCCCTTCGTATGCAGGTTTCAAAATTATTGGATTGTGAGTTGAAAATCAGATGCCTAATCCCACCTTCGCTAAGGAAGTGAGGGTGCTTTTTTACGAAATTTTTTATAGTAAGATAAGATTTCATGGATACTCCTAATCATGTTTCTGCCAACGCTGAATTGCGATGTCGTACAAAAAACATAATTAAGAGATGAGGCTAAAGCTCTCCCGTAAGAAAAAATTTCTTAAAACGGAAATTGAGAGCTTAAAATTGCAGTTCGCTATATACTGGAAGCGATAAGGTAATAATTGGGATAGTTATATAATCACCATTTATAAGCTTCTCTGCCTGCTTAAAAGTAGAGAATACTCGCTTTGTTCCTCTTTGATCTGTGCTGTCATTTGTCAATTTTGGAAAAATAACCTTAGCAATTTTATTAGGTTCTATGCCTGCTTGGTAAGCATCATATACTCTTAAATAATCACGCCATTTTGTTTTGTGATGCCTAGTAATAGATTTTATACCTCTTTCTTTTGCGATTTTCTTCAGATATATCCCTGCTTTTTTAAGTTGTGGTTCTATTGGTAACCTAATATCAAAAGTAAGGCTTTTTTGATTTCTGAATTCTTCAATATCTATTGCTAAACAAGGTCGTTTGTGTTCATTTTTGAACTCTAAGTTTTGTGGAATTATATGCAAAGGATTATAAAATCCTAAACCAAAACCCCAATCTTTTAAGTCTGATGAAAAAGGTGCATTATGTATAGCGTGGCTAGGTTCAATGTATTCTAACTCAGATAGGTTTATTTTTTGATTTTTGATATAGCGCGATTTATATATTTCAAGAGCAGAGTTCCAGTCGTTTTTATATTCCGTATTCCTGCGTAGGAATTGCCACGCCCAATAATCCAAACTCATATCGCTTGGAAATACATAATCTTGCGTGTTATCCCATGCCATAGTTTTACCCAAAAATCTTGTTATTCATGCGCTCTACGACACTGCTGGTGTGTGCTTCGGAGAGGTGTGCGTATCTTTTTACCATAGCGAGGGTTTTATGTCCAAGCACTTCCGCTATTTCGGATGTTGTAGCACCATTCATGGCGAGGTAGCTCGCGGCACTGTGGCGTAAGTCGTGAAAGCGGAAATCTTTAATCCCAGCTTTTTCAACGGCATTTTCCCATGTCATGCGGATACATAGCGGGCGGTCGTGGTGTGGCGATGGGAACACATAATTAGAATGGTGCGAGCGAGCCTCATAATGCGATTTTAGTAGAGGTAAAACATGATTTGAGATAGGCAGGATGCGTCTTTCGCCGTTCTTCGTGTAGTGCAGCGTGATAATCCTGCGCTCAAAGTCCACATCCTGCCATTTTATGCCTAGTATTTCGCCTTGCCTCGCACCAGTGCTAAGAGCGATTACAACAATAAGGTAGAGATGTGGGCTGCGTGATTGCTGGCAAGCGTCAAGTAATCGTTTGCGTTCTTCATTATCCAAAAAGCGAACGCGCCCACGAGGTTCTTGTAGTTTGGAGATTTTCCGCATTGGGTGATCTTCTATCCATTCCCATTCATTAATGGCAATAGTGAAAGCGTGACTGAGGGCAGTCATAAAGCGATTGACGGTTGCTGGTTTGCGATCTTCGCCATTTTTCTTTGGTGTGTTAGCCAATTTATCGCGCTGCTCAATGATTACGGATTTTGATATATCGGCAAGCGTTTTATAGCCAATTTGTTTTTTCCACCATTCCAGTTTTTGTAAAATATCGGCTTCGCGCTTCGGGTGGCGTTTTAGGTAGTCGTTTTTGTAACGATCTATCATTTCGCCCAATGTGTGCTTTTGGCTTTTTGCAGTTTTGAAATACTTGCCAGCACGCATTGCAGCTTCAGTGTCAGAAGCCCAGTTCTTGGCATCGGTCAGGCGTTCAAATGTTGCGGTTTCTGGTGCGTGTCCTTTCATGCGTATTTTTACGCGATACGAAACTCGCCCAGTTTTTGCCGATTTTCTAGTAACGATAGTTGCCATGTGATGCCCTCTCAGTATTGTTTTTAGCGTGATGGCGCAAAACCATCATCAAAGACACATAAGATAGCTATCTGTATAAATCAACGGTCAACTAAACTTGTGATGTATATTTCTTTTATCCAATAATTACAATGTGATAAACCACAGCAAACCACAATAATGGACAATAATTGGACAGTGAGCAGGATAATTGCTATTTTTTTGATGATTTTTTATCGTGAAATATGATTTCTAAATTTCCCCTGAGGGAAACACCCCCCAGACTTTTCTAAGCCCCTATGGGAATCTCTATAATTTTGTGGCTAGCTGTTGTGGTTTACTGTCCCATTTTTGTCCCAAATCAATTTTTGGGGTAGTGGCGGAAGCTGTGAGATTCGAACTCACGGAGGAGTTGCCCCCTCGGCAGTTTTCAAGACTGCTGCCTTAAACCACTCGGCCAAGCTTCCATATCAAAATGTCCTTTTCAGGACTAAAAAATCACCCCAACATCACCCGTTTTCAAGACTGCTGCCTTAAACCACTCGGCCAAGCTTCCATATATAACAAATTATCTTTACTTATAAGATTCCCGCCTGCGCGGGAATGACAACAAACTAAACCCTTTTGGCAAGCCAGATGGCGAGTTTTGTATTAAGAGAAATTGCTTTTGTCAACACATCATATAATGGGGTTTCTTTTGCACCGTGGTCGAGTGCGCTGTCGTGATGTTCCAGCTCTTCCTCGCGGAATTGATGAATTTTAGCTTTTAGTGGCTTTTCATCATCGCCCAGCTCTTTTTCCTGCTCCGCGTAATGCTCGCCGATAACCGCCTCCACCGCCACTGTACAAGCCATCGCTGCTTTTTCGCCGAGCAACGCCGTTCCCGCGCCCAGTACCCAGCCCGCCACATGCCAAAACGGCATAAGAGCCGTTGGACGCACGCGCCGCGCTGCCATTTCGCCTGCGAAATAATCCAGATGAACTTGCTCTTGCTCCGCCATGTGGCGCAGCATATCGCCGCATCCTGACTTACCAAGAACCGCTAGTTGCCCAGCATAAATGCGCTTTGCGCCATATTCGCCAGCGTGATTCACGCGGATAACCTGCGCTAGTTTTTCTTGTTTTGATAATTCGCCTGCTATATTTCTCATTCTCCCCGCCTTTTCCATAACACAAAGCTGGTGGCAACGAACGCTGCGGCGGCGGCAAGCGCGTTCCACGCTGCCATAGACAACCCAAAGATATACGCCATCGCCTGAGCGCAAGTTACCAGCGGTGCGCCCATTATTGCCGCACGCATTTCCTCCAGAGTTTGCCCAATTCCGCCAGAGCTAGAACAGGTGGTCGGGGCTGGAAACCAGCCATATTCAACACCCGTATGATAAACAGCAATGCCAGCGTCAGCAAAGAACAGTGCGGCACAGGCAACCGCCAGATAATATTTTCCATTTTTTCCGCGCAAAAAATAAGCAAAAACGCCAATTACAGCAATGATAGCATAAGGAATGCGTTGATAAATACACAGCGGACACGGATGCAGGTTAAAACCATATTGCGCCACCAGCGCGGAAGCCAGTGCGGCAAAGCTGAACAGCGCGCAAAGATTGAGCAATGCGGAAATTGATGGCAAATATTTCATGGCATTTTTCATAAGCCGCAACCACACTATTCCTTGAGTGCCTTAACCAAGTTTTCCGTCACTTTTTTGGCATCACCGAATAACATCATGGTGTTGTCCTGATAGAACAGCTCGTTTTCAATGCCCGCATAGCCCGCCGCCATACCGCGCTTGATGAATATCACGGTTTTTGCCGCGCCAACATCCAGCACAGGCATCCCGAATATCGGGCTGCTCGCATTATTTTTCGCCGCAGGGTTGGTGACATCATTCGCGCCAATGACAAAGGCAACATCGGTAGTCTGGAAATCGTTATTTATTTCCTCCAGCTCCACCACGCTGTCATACGGCACATTGGCTTCGGCGAGCAGAACATTCATATGCCCCGGCATCCGCCCTGCCACTGGGTGAATCGCATAGCGAACTTTTACGCCCTCTTTTTCCAGCACTTCCGCCATTTCACGCAGAGCGT
>SXRF01000009.1 GCA_005792635.1 Rickettsiales bacterium | reverse complement strand
GCGGGAACGGTGATAACCGCTTGGCTGACTTTTTCGCCCAGATAGCTTTCGGCAACATCCTTCATTTTGGTGAGGATAAACGCCGAAATCTGGCTTGGAGAATATTTTTCGTTATGCGCTTCCACCCACGCATCGCCATTGTCGCCTTTAACGATTTTATATGGCACAAGATCCATATCTTTTTTCACAATTGGGTCAGAAAACCCACGCCCAATCAAGCGTTTAATGGCAAACAGCGTGTTTTCAGGGTTGGTCACTGCTTGGCGTTTCGCGCCATCGCCAACCAAGCGTTCGCCGCTGTCGGTTAGTGCCACAACCGAAGGCACAACATTGCGCCCTTCTTGGCTGTGGATTACCTTAACCGTGCTGCCCTCCATGATGGCAACGCAGCTGTTGGTTGTTCCAAGGTCAATACCGATAATTTTACTCATTTTTTCGTCTCCTAGTTGATATATGTCATTGCGATAAACCAAGTTTCTATGCCCTTAGTTCACAGTGACGAGTTGCAAAATTTATTAGTCCAATGACTGAGATTTAGTCCAATGACTGAGATATAGGAAATAAAATCACAATGACAACCTGCTTTAGTAATTTTTTTTCAAAAAAATGCAAAAAAGCGACATGAAATAAAATATTTTAACTAAAAATTAATTATTAATAGGTATTAACGCAAATGCAGTACATTATTAACCATAACTTAATTGGGGTTAAAATTATGAGCAAAAAATATGTGGAAATCATTGATACTTCAAGGGAATTGTTAAAATCTTTCGGTTATTTTGTAGATAATTTATGGCATGTTGATGATATTCATTTTATTTGTGAACAAAAGAAGCTTCCGCACCTCACAGACAAACAGGCTATGGAGGTTTTTATGATGGCAAATCGCCAGTTTGATGGTGAAAATGGGCTGGGTTGGCCACAGCTGGAAAATGCCCTTAATATTTATATGCAGCGTAAAACATTGCTTTGTGATACGATGGCGGAGAATGACAATAATTAGAGGCTATATTGATGGGCATGAAATATATATCCGCCAGTTTTTTGGCAATATTAACCTTGCTAAGTGCGGCGCAGGCGGCGGAAAATCTCCGCCTTCCAGCAGAAAAGCTGCATGGTGATGGGCGTGAATATTATATAAATGCGTGGAATTATGCTTTTAACCATAAAAAAGCTGGTGAAACATATCACTGGGATTCACATTCAGCAAAGGGGGATATTGTGGTTGGGGCGCAGTATGTTAGTAAATCCCAAGCCACTTGTCGAAATTTCTCGGAAAGTTTTGTTATTGGCGCGGAAACAGGCAGCAATCAAGGCGTTGCCTGCAAGCGCGATGACGGGAAGGGGTGGTGCAAGCTGAAGATGGAAGATGCTCGCACCTGCGCCCTTGAAGAACCACAAGGTTTTGTTGATAAGATGGTCAGCGACACGCAAAGATGGTGGGTGCGTTAAATTTTCTTGACTAATAAATTTTAGTTAACTATAAGTCTAGGCGGAATTTAACAAACAATAAAAGGTGGATTTTTATGGTAACTGGAATAAAAGACTTAACGAAAAACTCTAGTTTTTTACCAACAAAATTTAAGCGTTATGGCGTTGCAGACTCAAAGATTATTGTTGGTTCTGAGGAGGAACGGCAAAAACACGGAGGAAAACCTGCTGATGAGGCAGAAGAGGTTTATTCGACCGAGATAAAACCAGAAGTAATCACTCGCTCATAGACTCCAGTAACTCATCCTCAGCTTTCGGCAGGGATTTGCTGGCTTTTGCGCCTAGGGTTTTTAGTTTTTCCACTTGGCTGATTAGGTTGCCGCGCCCAGTTTGCAGCTTGCCCATACCGCTTTCATAGGCACTGTGCAGTCGGGTTATGTGTTGCCCGATATTTTCCATATCGCCTAAAAACCCATGAAATTTATCATATAACGCGCCGCCTTGACGGGCTATTTCCAAGGTGTTTTTGTTTTGTTGCTCCATTTTCCAGATTGACGCGATAGTGCGTAAAGTAGCAAAAAGAGTGGTTGGGCAAACGAGAACTATTTTCTTTCCCCAAGCATATTGGTGCAACTCGCTGTCAGCCTGTACTGCGAGGGAATATGCACCCTCAATCGGCAAAAACATAAGCACAAAATCAGGAGAATTGATTTTTTCTATATTTTGATAATGTTTTGACTCCAAGCCGTTCACATGAGCTTTTATTGATCTTATAAATTCTTTCGCCTGAATGCCTCTCGCCGTTTCGTCAGCTTCGTTACAATATCTTTCATAAGCCGTCAGCGACACTTTGGAATCAATAATGATATGTTTGTTTTCTGGTAAATTCACGATAACATCAGGTTGCAACCTCCCACCATCAGTATTGGTTAATCCCATTCCTGTTGCCTGAACAATGTAATCTATATCACACTTTAGACCAGATCTTTCTAAAATACGCTCGAGCATCACTTCGCCCCAATTCCCCTGCGCCTTCACATCGCCGCGCAGAGCCTTGGTCAGCCCGTCCGTTTGCAGCACGATTTTTTCAATTTCGGCTTTAAGCGTGTGTTGTTCCTTGCCTTGCGCGCTAAAAGAGTCAGTGATCATTTTCTGGAAATCGCCAAGGCGTTCACGAAGCGGGCTTAATAAATCGCCGATTTTTTTCTCTGACTCGGTGGAAAATTTGGTGGTGAATTTTTCGAAGATAGTGTTGGCAGTGTTTTGAAATTCCACGCGCAGGCGGGCTTCAGTTTTTTCTAGTTCTTGTTCCAGATTTTTATTTTTCGCCTCGGCGGTTATAACGCGCTCATGAAAAGCGGTTTTTTCCGATTTTGCGTGTTCCACTTCGTCGCGCAAATCATCAAGCGTTAGCTCGGCGGCTTCCAGCTTGGTGGCGAGGATGGTTTTTTCCTGCGCCAGTTTTTCTGTCTTTATCCGCGCCATCGCCCAAGACGCAGCAAAGCCAAGGGCAGAAGCGGCGGCAATCAAGAGGATATTCGACAGTTCCATGGCTATTTACGCTGGTGGTTGTTCTTCATTCTTCTTGCGCGAGGAGGGTAGGGCGGACTTGCTGATGATTTTTTTCTCAATTTCCACGCGCTTTATCGCCTCGCCTTTCAGAAGCCCACGGATTTCATCACCCGTCAGAGTTTCATATTCCAGCAAATTCTGCGCGATGAGATGTAGCTCATCAATATGTTCGGTGAGGACTTTTTTCGCCTGTTCGTGCGCTTCTTCTACAATGCGTTTCACCTCATCATCAATGACATTGCCCATAGCTTCCGAAGCATTGCGAGCCGCACCGCCGCCGCCACCAAGGAAGGTCTCCTGCTGGTCTGCGCCATAAAATATGGGGCCGATTTTATCACTCATGCCCCACTGCGTCACCATGGCTCGCGCTAACTTGGTGGCATATTGAATGTCGGAAGATGCGCCGCTGGAAACTTTTTCATAACCGAAAATGATTTCTTCCGCCACGCGCCCACCCATGGAAACCGCAAGGTCAGCATACATTTTTTCGCGTAAGTACGAAAGCTTATCCGCTTCGGGCAAGCGCATAACCATACCCAGCGCGCGCCCTCGTGGAATAATCGTCGCCTTGTGAATCGGGTCAGAGGCAGGGAAATGCAGCGAAACCAGCGCGTGTCCACCCTCATGGTAGGCGGTCATTTTTTTCTCATCGTCGCTCATCACCATGGATTTGCGCTCTGCGCCCATCATCACCTTGTCTTTTGCCGATTCCAAGTCGCGCTGTGCCACCACCTTTTTGCCAAGTCGGGCAGCGAGTAGTGCGGCTTCATTCACGATATTGGCGAGGTCTGCGCCCGAAAAACCCGGTGTACCGCGTGCAATAATTTTGGCGTCCACATCAGGGGCTTTCGGAACTTTTTTAAGATGCACTTCCAAAATTTTCGTACGCCCATTCACATCAGGGTTAGGAACGGTAATCTGCCGATCAAAACGCCCCGGACGCAGCAAGGCAGGGTCAAGAACATCAGGACGGTTAGTCGCCGCGACGATAATCACGCTTTCATTGGCGTCAAACCCGTCCATTTCCACCAGCAATTGGTTGAGCGTTTGTTCGCGTTCGTCATTGCCGCCGCCATGTCCCGCGCCACGATGCCGCCCGACAGCATCAATTTCATCAATGAAAATTATACACGGTGCGTTTTTCTTGCCTTGCTCAAACATATCGCGCACACGGCTTGCGCCCACGCCCACGAACATTTCCACAAAATCCGAGCCAGAGATGGTGAAGAACGGAACTTTCGCTTCACCAGCAATAGCGCGGGCGAGCAGTGTTTTCCCCGTCCCCGGAGGGCCAACCAGCAAACAACCGCGAGGAATTTTCGCGCCAAGGCGTTGGTATTTTTGCGGATCTTTCAGGAAATCAACCACTTCGTGCAAATCGTCCTTGGCTTCTTCAATGCCCGCCACATCCTCAAAGGTCACGCGCTCGGTTTTTTCAGTAAGCAGCTTCGCTCGCGATTTGCCAAAGCCCAGCGCACCGCCGCGTCCGCCGCCGCCAGATTGCATTTGGCGCATGAAATATATATACACGCCAGCAAGCAACAAAATCGGAAACCACGAAATCAGAATACTCCAGATGGAGTTATCCTTGCCATCGTCAGTAACCACATTTATTTTCACGCCCTTGGCGGTCAGCCTGTCCACAAGGCTAGGGTAGTCGGGCGTTTGCGTGATAAATAAAGTGCCATCACTCAAATTCCCAGTGATGCTCGCGCCGCGTGCAAAACCAGTTTTCATAGTGACATCAGACACCTGCCCAGAGTCAATTTTTGCAAGGAAATCCGAGAAAGCCAGCTTGTTATAAGCAGCGTTTTCCACATTTCCCTGAAAAATATTGAACATGGCAATCAGCAAAAAGCCGAAAAGCACCCAAACAAATATATTTTTGCCGAAATTTGGCACGATATTTCCTTTTCCAGTTACAAATTGTTATGCTCTAGTAATATGGAGTAGTGTCCTCAATTATTCAAGGCACAAATCTATTATAGTCTTCCTAATTTGCTTTTCTACAGCTTCAGGCGTCGGCTCATGTACTACAAAATCCACAAGTGGGATTTTGTTCTTATAAAAAACAAATCCCGCATGCGGATTTGTTGCGTACATTTCGCCTAGCCTTCCTTGTATAAAAGCAAATTAGTTTGACTATAAAATCTCTGGCATAATCACCACTTCGCCGCTTTGTCTTTTATTAAAAATCAAGCCCGCTAGCGTTCGTTTTTTTTGTTTGCTGTGGTCGTCATATAGCCATGCAATAAGATTATTGATTTTTTCGCTGCGTAGTGGCTTGCTGTGATTGGCGAGCAATTTTATCGTTCTTTCCACAGCGAGATAGGGCAACAGCGAGCTTTTGTTTTCCAGCGTGAAATTGGCAAGCGCAGAGCCGTCAGAGTGAAATTTTATGTTATTATCCATATAGTTGACCAATAGAGATTCTATATGTTTTCTAGCCTTGGCAAAAGATTGGCAAATTGCGGTGACGCGCTCATAAAAGATCTCTTGATTTTCAATTGCTTCTAGCTGCTTGCGGATGCGTACACGGCTATAGCGCAGGTCATGGTTGGACGGATCTTCTATCCAAGCTTGCCCTGAACTCTGTAGGCTGGCAATCAATCTTTCCTTGCGGATTGTAAGCAGTGGGCGCAGCAAACGCACGGAATTTATAGTCGTGACGGGCAGCATAGCACTCAGCCCAATAATTCCACTGCCACGGGCGAGGCGAAAGAACAGAGTTTCCGCTTGGTCACCAGCGTGGTGGGCGGTAAGCAGGTTGGAAATATTATGTTGCAAGCAAAAATCGGTGAGCAATTTATAGCGGGCGGCGCGAGCTGTTTCCTGAATAGCGGCGGTCGGTTTCGCCCTATATTGCCAATTAAGCGTGTGATGCTCAACGCCGAGATTTTCGCACCAAGCCTTTACCTGCTTCGCCTCTCCCGCTGCTTCCTCGCGCAGATTATGATTTACGGTGAGGGCGACAATTTTTGCGTTTTGTGATTTCGCCCAAAGGCTGGCAAGCAGCAGCAAAGCCATACTATCCGCACCACCAGAAACCGCAACGCAAACATTTCGCTTGCCATCAAAACCGCCAATATCCGCCATTAGTTCGGAGAATTCCGCGGCAGATAATGGGATGCCAGACTTCTTTAGAAACTCATTTTGCTGAGAAAAGTGCGAAGCAAATGGAGTACAAAAGCGCAGTGTACACTTTGGTACATGAGCATTTTGCGAGGCTTCATTTGCAAGTGAATTTTCCAGCAAAATGAGTTTATGATGAAGTCTACTCACAAGCAATGCGCTTGCGCTCCTGCTCCGCTTTTTGTGTCACCGCTGCCGCGGATTTCTTGAATTTTGAAACCACCTGACCAAGCACCACGCAAGCTTCTTTGTCGCGCTTTAGGGCATCAAGCGTCATCGCCAGTTTTAACAAATTATCAGGAGCTTTTGGCCCGCTGGGCAGAGCTTCAAAACCTTGCCTAAAACTGTCGGCGGCTTTCACAAAATCGCGGCGGATATAAAAAGTCTCACCCTGCCAGTAGTAAGCATTGCCGATGAGCGCGTCATCGGGATATTTTTTGGTGAATTCTTCAAAAGAGGCGGCGGCTTTGTCATATTGCGTTTGGTTAAGCAGGCGGAAGGCATAGTTGTAATGCTCGCGTGCGTTGGCGAATTCATGCTCTATATCCGCGGACGGGGAGGGTGCAGACTCATCCGCCGTGTCAACCGTTTTTCCCACAGATTTTCCAGATTTGTCGGCTGGCTTATCAGCAGTTTTATCGGTAGTTTTATCGGTGGGTTTTTCTGCCGCAACCGCAGGAGTTTTTGCTAGCTCATTAAAGCGAAAATCAGTGTCTTTTTGTAGTTTTTCTAGGTTTTCAGAAAGCTTGCGGGCTTGGAATTCATTTTCCTCGGTTTTGCCACTTAATTTACGCATTTGTTCCTCTATCGCGCTAAGCCGCACCTCAAAGTCAGCCGAACCAACAGCGCCACCGCTATTTCCGCTGCTAACGCTGCCACTAGAGCGCGAAATTTGGCGTTGTAGTAGCATGATGTCATGCTCAAGCTTTTCAATTCGTCCACCAGCTTCTTCATTGTCAAGCTGCGCGAAGGAGGGAGTAGTCGTGGTGATTAAAAGACATGCGGTGATTAAAAAACGCTTCATAACTTAAAAAACTCCAAACTTGTGGAAGGCGATAATTTTGTAGAACACTAAACACCAGATACAATTCGCCCCGAGTTAAAAAATCAATTTTAACGCGGGGCGACTATTAGTCAGCTATCTAACTCAAACTATTGGTTGGTAGCAACAGTAACCGCACGGCGGTTTTGTGCCCAAGAACCTTCATCCGAACCAACAACAGCTGGGCGTTCTTTGCCATAGCTGATGGTAGAGATGCGGTTTGCAGCAACACCAAGACCAGTTAGGAATTTTTTCGCTGCGTTAGCACGGCGTTCGCCAAGAGCGATGTTGTACTCACGAGTTCCGCGTTCATCGCAATGACCTTCAACAGTTACATTGAGGTTTGGATATTTTTTTAGCCATTCAGCCTGCTTGGTAAGGGTAGCTTGCGCTTCGCTATCAATTTGTGAGCTGTCATATTCAAAGAATACGCGGTCAGCAACATTTTTTTCGTCATCCAAATAGTTCATGTTGCCACCAGCAGCAGCACCAGTACCAGCACCACCATTACCAGCAGCGTTACCAGCAGCATTTGGGTCAGTTTCGCAAGCGGTTAGGAAGAGAACAGCCGAAAGAACGGCGATTGATTTAGCAAACAATTTCATAAAGACTCCTAATTATAAATTTCAAAAGGTTACAGCAACTAACGAGCTAATCACGATGTTGCGACCTGCAACATAGTAACTATATGAGGGCTAGCAATTAGCCAAATTCAGCAAAAAATCAATAGTAATAACACAGCAAAACAATAAAATTCATCCGCTGTGTTATAACGGCAACATTTACAAAGGCAACAGAGGCGACCAAGCAGGGTCAGAACCATCAACAGGAGTTGGCACTTCACGAAGGTTGCTGCCCGTTAGATCCACCGAGTATAGCCGCACATTTCCACCGCGCCCAGCAGAGGACGGAAATTGACGGTGGAACATGATTACGCGACCATTTGGCGACCAAGTTGGACCTTCGTCAAGATAGCTTTCTGACAACAACCTTTCGCCGCTACCGTCAACGCGCATTACGCCGATAAAAAAGCGACCACCAGACATTTTGGTGAAGGCGATTAAATCTCCGCGTGGCGACCAAACAGGCGTGCCGTAGCGACCATCGCCAAAGCTGATGCGCTTAACATCGCCGCCACTTGAATTCATAACATAAAGCTGTTGTGAGCCGCCACGGTCAGAGTTAAAGACAATTTGGCTGCCGTCTGGCGAATAGCTTGGCGAGGTGTCAATCGCGCTGCCGCTGGTGAGTTTGCTCATGCGCCGCGCCGCTAAATCCATTTTGTAAATTTGTGTGCTGCCGCCGTTGGCAATGGACATAACCACCGAACGCCCATCATTGGAAAAGCGCGGAGCAAACGACATTCCGTCGAAATTGCCCAGAGATTCCTCGCGCCCTGTTTGCAAATCGCGCAAATACACACGCGGTTGCTTGCCAGCATACGACATATAGAGGATAGATTGTGAATTTGGCGAGAAGCGCGGGGTTAGAACTAGATTGCGCCCATCGGTCAGGAATTTATGGTTTTCGCCGTCCTGATCCATAATTGCTAGGCGTTTCACGCGTTTTGTCGCTGATCCGCTTTCCGAAACATAAACGATACGCGAATCAAAATAGCCATTTTCACCAGTAAGCCGCTTGTAAATTTCATCCGCCATAATATGCGAAATGCGCCGCCAGTTGTTTTTGAAGGTGTTGTATTCCTTGCCCGCTATTTGTTCTTCGCCATATACATCCCACAAGCGGAAAGCCACTTTTAGCTTGCCGTCTCCGCTATCGGTTACGCTGCCTGTAACCAAGGCTGCCGCGCTTATTTGCCGCCAGTCAGGGAAACGAGGAACTGTCGTTCCCGCAGTTATTTGCTCAATAAACGAGCTTTGCGGAATTGGCTTGAACAGCCCAGAACGCTCCAAATCCGCCGATACCACCTGTATAATTTGCGAGCCAACTGTGCCGCCCGCCAGATTTGGCAAGGCGATTGGCATTGGTTCAGCGTTGCCACGGGTAATGTCAACGCGAAGAGCCGCGCTAGACGCGCCAGCGGCAAAAAATATTAGGCAAAAAATCGAGGAGAACAAGGAGAGAAAGCGCATGAAAATATCCCATTAAAATAGACGAAAAGATTGCTTAGATATTCAGAATTATCTGGGTAATGTCAATAGCGAGTTGTGAAAATTTTTCGCTTGAGTAAGTTGTTTTATTGCAAGAGTTTATTCATTGGTATAAACTTGCCAAATGATACGGCAATATGAACTGGTTGAAAAGGTAAAATCTTACGATCCTGATGCGGATGAAGATTTGATAAACCGCGCTTATGTGTTCTCGATGAAGGCACATGGCTCGCAGAAACGCGCCTCGGGTGAGGCTTATTTTTCGCACCCTGTGGAGGTGGCGTATAAACTCACCAAATATAAGCTGGACGCGGCTTCTATCGTCACTGCTTTGCTGCATGATACGGTGGAGGATACCGATGTTACGCTGGACGCGATTGAGGCGAGTTTTGGCAAGGAAATCCGCGCACTGGTGGACGGCGTGACCAAACTTTCGCGGTTGGAAGGAAAATCCGAAAACTTAAAACAAGCGGAGAATTTCCGCAAATTGCTCATCGCTATGAGCGAGGATTTGCGGGTGCTTTTGGTGAAACTCGCCGACCGCCTACATAACATGGAGACGCTTTCACATATCAAAAAGCCTGAAAAACGCGCTCGCATTGCCCGCGAAACTCTGGAAATCTACGCTGCCCTTGCTGAACGCATCGGGATGCGGGCGATAAAGGAGGATTTACAAGATTTGGCATTTGCCGAGCTATACCCAGAAGCGCGGGAATCCATCGTTACGCGCATGGATTTTTTACGCTCGGAAGGCGCAGCAGAAGTTGAAAAAACCAAGGAAATTTTACAAGAAAAGCTGGCGGAAGCAGGGCTGCCACACGCGAAGGTGCTTGGGCGCGAGAAAAAGCCGTTTTCCATCTGGAAAAAAATGGAAAGCAAGAATATTTCCTTTGAGCAGCTGTCGGATATTGTGGCATTTCGCGTGGTGGTGGATGATATTGCCCAGTGCTATCAGGCACTTGGCGTAATCCACGCTGAATGGCACACTATTCCGGGGCGGTTTAAGGACTATATTTCCACGCCAAAATCCAACGGTTATCAATCAATTCACACCTCTGTCCTTGGGCCAGCGCGGCAAAAGGTGGAGGTGCAAATCCGCACGGGTGATATGGACGAATTTGCGGAATATGGGCTTGCCGCGCATTGGTCGTATAAACAGGGCGAAAACGCGGGTAAAGACGGCAAAAACCTGCGCTGGGTGCGCGAGCTTTTGGAGATTTTGGAAAAGTCAGAAAATCCTGAAGAATTCTTGGAAAATACCAAGCTGGAAATGTATCAAGACCAAGTGTTTTGCTTCACTCCCAAGGGCGACATCATCGCTTTTCCGCGCGGGGCAACGCCTGTTGATTTTGCTTATGGCGTGCATTCTGGAGTTGGCGACACTTGCGTTGGCGCGAAAATCAATGGGCGCATCGTGCCGCTGCGCACTAAGCTTAAAAATGGCGATCAGGTAGAGATTATCACCTCTAAAACCCAGACGCCGTCGCCAAGTTGGGAACGCTTTGTGGTGACAGGCAAGGCGCGTAGCGAAATCCGCAAATATATCCGCACCCAACAACGCGACGAATATGTCAATCTCGGACGGGCGATACTCACCAAAACCTTCAAGCAGGAAGGCGAGGAATTCAACGAAAAATTGATTGAACCGCATCTGCCGTTTTTTAATAAAAAATCGGTGGAAGATGTGGTTGCCGAGGTAGGCGAGGGGATTATCAGCCGCCAGCAACTGACCGATTTGGTGCTTGGGCAACGCAAACCTGTTTTGCCTGCTGGAAATAGTGTTAGCTCGGTTTTATCCAGCCTTTCCAATCCTTTCCGCAAGAAAAAAAGCGGCACAGCTGCACCGATGCTCATTAAAGGGCTGATTCCGGGAATGGCGATACATTTTGCGGGCTGTTGCCACCCTATTCCGGGGGATAAAATCGTCGGCATAGTCACCACGGGCAAAGGCGTCACCATCCACACCATGGACTGCGAAACGCTGGAAAACTATTCCGATGCGCCAGAACGCTGGATAGATGTAGCGTGGGAACATGGGCAGAACGAAGCCAGCCACACAGGGCGCATCAAGGTTCATGTCAGCAACGAGCCAGCCTCGCTCGCCACTGTCACCAATGTCATCGCCCGCGAAAACGGCAATATAAGCAACTTCAAAATCGTCAATCGATCGATAGATTTCTTTGAAATTCTAATAGATATTGAGGTGCGCGATGTCCGCCACTTGGGCAATATAATTGCTAATCTTCGTAGCAAAGAAGTGGTGCAAAGCGTAGAACGCTGGCAGACATAATGTTTTTATAGCCTCACAGCATCACAATTATGTTTGAACTAGAGCCTTCCATGTTTTTGAAAAAACTGAACCAGACCTTACTATTTATGGGTTAAAAGAACTTTTTGAAATGAACAGTTAGAAATCATATCATCATTTTGACAATTTTGAAGAATTCTATTGAAACTTAAAACTAAGCGCGCAGTTTATGCCATTCCCACCATTTGTGCCAACCGAGTATTTCTGTGTTCCACCGCCAACATTGCCATTGTCGAAGCAGGTGGTAGCGGACGCTGGGGTGGCGGTGGTGTAGGTGGTTAGTTGCCATCCTCCTCCAGTGCCTGCCCATACAAATCTAGAGCCAGAACCTGTATTGCTCCAAAATTGAGCAACAACTTTTCCTGATTGCGGTAATCCGTCGTCAATTTTATAATCAATGCTATATCCTTGATTCACACTTAACCCTTCATTCGCTATGGGATCTCCGCTTCCGTCATTACCTGTAATAAAAGAGATAGAAAAATGATTAAATCCCGTCATCATTTGTGGTACAACAGCAGCCCATATAGAGCTTCCACTGCCTACTGAGATATAATTTTCCCCAATCTTAGATTTTGGCAAATAATTAGGAATATCAGTTGAGAACATATGAAATACGGATGTTGCTGTTGCATAATTAAATTTACCTTCAATTAAATTAGCTGCACTTAAGTCATTCCAAAAAAGTACCGTTTCGCCACTTAAGGGGAAACAACCGCAATTAACAGAAGAAGAATTACTATCAATTCCAGCAATCAATCCATCACCATCCCCCTGTCCTTTATATTGTCCCCTCGCTGCAAACCCAAACGCACTAGCTGTTGGCTCTGGAATATCACCTGGTAAATAGCCAGTTCGTAGTTTGAAGGTATTAACAGCAGCGTTGTATTTTTCTATCTGGGTAATTTGGCTGCGGATTTCAGCAGCTTTTATCAAATCATGCCCCACCAAAACCCCGCCAATCAGCAGCCCTATAATAACCAGCACAATGGCTAGTTCAACCAAAGTAAAACCAGCTCTTATTATACTATTGTTATATTTTGCTTTGATGCGCTGATCCGCGCGCTCGGCGAACTCAACGCCGATGAGTCGATGCCCGCAAACATGCGGGAACTTGCGCTCGGCGCGATCGATATCGTTGGCACTCTGCGCCGCTGAAGCGTGAGGGCGG
>SXRF01000128.1 GCA_005792635.1 Rickettsiales bacterium | reverse complement strand
GTTTTGGGATCCTGTGGAGAATGCTTCGCTGCTGCCGTGGCTTTCGGGAACGGCGTTGTTGCATAGCAATATTATACTCAAAAAACGCGGCATCCTCGCGCCATGGGTGGTTTTGCTGTCTATTATATCGTTCGCACTCAGCTTGCTTGGTACATTTTTGGTGCGCTCTGGCGCGATTACCTCGGTGCATAGCTTCGCTAGCGACCCGCAGCGCGGCGTTTTTATCCTCGCCTATATGTTCGTAAGCGTTGGCGGAGCGTTGCTGTTATACTCCATTCGTGGCGGGAAAATCGTGAGCGGCGAGGCGTTTTTGCCAGTTTCCCGCGAGGGGATGATTGTCATCAATAATCTATTCCTCCTGTCCGCCTGCGCCACGGTTTTGCTCGGCACGCTATACCCTATGTTCGCAGAAATATTTGCAGGTGAAAAAATCACTGTAGGTAGCCCATATTTCAACGCTACCTTCGCGCCGCTTATGGCGTTTCCGCTGATTTTTGCAGGGATTACGCCGTTTATGGCGTGGAAAAAAGCTGACATGCGTGCTTGTGCTCGTGCGCTGCGCCCTGCGCTAGTTGCGGTGGTGGCGGTTGTGTTTTTGTTGCTGGCATTTACGCGGACGCATTTAGTTTCTGCTGTTCTTGGTTTTGGTTTGGCGGGGTGGCTTGCGGTGGGTAGCGTTTCTTGGCTGGTGAATGCAAGCGGGAAACGCGGGAAATACTCGGTTTTCCTCGGGCATATTGGGGCGGCGATTATGGTGGTGGGCATCACCGCCAGCAGCCTGTGGAAAGAAGAAGCGCAAGGCTTGCTTGCTAGCGGCGAGGCTATAAACATTTCGGGCTATGATGTAACTTATGGTGGCAGCAAGAATATTTCTGGCGAGAATTATAGTGCCGCACGGGCGGAATTATTGGTAAAAAATAAATCTGGCGAGCAAGTGACAATTTTATATCCCGAATATCGCACCTATCCAATAGGCGGGCAGAAAACTAGCGAAACAGCTATTTACAGCTCGCCGCTTGGTGATTTATACAGCGTCGTCGGCGAAACGACTACTAGCGGAAAAACCTCCATTCGCCTATATTTTCAGCCGCTAATAAATTTGCTTTGGCTGGGATTTGTGATAATGTCGGTGGGTGGAATAACCAGCTTATTTACTCATGTTAGGCAACATCATAATCCACAGACTGTCATCCCGCACTTGTTGCGGGATCTTGGAAGAAAAGCGTAGCTTTTCTCTTACTTTATGTTAGCAAGCAAGCCAGACCCCGCTATAAAAGCGGGGTGACAAACGAGAGTTTTGTTGCCCTGCGTATTACTAACCAATAGAAAACGGATAAAAAATAATGATAACTTATAAATCGCCTCTCAACTGGCCAAACGCAATTCCCGTCACACCGCTGACTAATCAGCGCAGTGACAGCGGGTTTTCAGCGGCTCTGACGCTAACTGACGCGCTTAATTTTCTGGATGATGAGGTGAAGGCGGCGGGCATCAAACAAGCGGTTTTATATCTGGATGTGGAGCAGGCGGGCGTTGAGCGACTGCGTAAAAAAGTTGGCAGCCGCACTGGCGTTTGCCTACATATCAAATATCGTGATCGCGGCTATATCCTGACTTGCGATAAATGGAACAAGTTGGAACATAATATTTACGCGCTGCATTTGGTGATTCGTCAGTGGTGTAATATGGAAAAATGGGGCGTAGGTAATTTATCTATGCTGATGGCGGGTTTTGAGGCGGATCGCGCACCAGAAATTGTCGGCGTTTCGGAAAATATTGCCGAATGCCTTAAAATATTTGGGCTGGGCAGCACCGCAACTCTGGATGATGCAACCGCGATTTATCACCGCCGCGCCAAGGCAATCGCCACTGACAGCGACGAGCTGGTAAAGCTCAACCAGATGATGGATGAAATCCGCAATTATTTTTCTGATAAAGCTTAAATTTTATATGGGCAGGCTCTTACCTTTTCTAATTGTGCTATTACTTGCGGCTGTGTTAGCGGTTGGGTTGCTTAACAAGCAGGATGACGGCGCGATTGACACACGCAGAAATGGGCAGGAACTGGCGAGTTTTTCCGTTCCGATGTTGCATAATAACCAAGAGTTATTTGCGCCTGAGATATTTGCAAAAAAAGTTGTACTGATAAATGTTTTTGCCTCATGGTGCGAGGCGTGTATGGCGGAGCATGAGGCTTTGCTAAAACTGGCGGCGACGGACTCGCTAAATTTATATGGTCTGGCGTGGAAAGATACGCCAGAAAATATAGAAAAATATTTGGCGCAGCGCGGAAATCCCTTTAAGGCGGTTTGGGTGGACACGCTCGGAAAAACCACCATTCCGCTGGCTCTTACTGGTGTCCCTGAAACTTTTATTTTGGATAGAAACGGCAAAATCGCCTTCCATTACAAAACCGCGCTGACCGATGAAGTTATCCAAAAAACCATATTGCCGTTGGTGGAGAAATTAAAAAATGCGGATGGTAATTAGTTTTTTTATCGCAATGTTTTTTATGTGCAGTGCCTTCGCGCTTACTGTTGATGTGCCGCTGGCGGATGCGGGGAAAGAGGCGCAGGCGCGTGAGTTATTCCATGAAATCCGCTGTGTGGTTTGCGTTTCCGAAGCAATATCCGATTCGCCCGCCGAAGTGGCAAGGGACATGCGAAGAAATATCCGCGAGCGCGTTGCCGCTGGTGAAAGTGGTGAGGCGATAAAAGCCAGCCTCGTCGCGCAATATGGCGATGTTATTTTGATGAAACCGCCGCTAAAAAAAGAAACTTTTGTCCTCTGGTTTGCACCGTGGATTATACTAGTGGTTGGCGGATTTTTCGCGCTTTCTTTTTTCCGTAAAGGTGCAAAAAAATCATGACTATTTTTCCCATTTTCGCCGTAATGGCTTTGGTTTTTGTGAGCGTGCTTATCTATCCAATCTGCGCGGCAAAGGACATCAGCAAAGCTCATAAGCGTGTTTTCTCGTTTGTAATTCTTGCCGTTTTCATGGTTGGCAGCCTCGCGCTATATAGTAAATTGGGCGCACCAGAAATTTTGCCACTCCTCGCCCAGCGTGAAGAAAAACTCGCCGTATTAAAAGACAAAATAACTGTAAATTCTGAAGCGATAAAACGCGAGCCAAAAAACCTGAAAGCTTGGGTAGAGCTTGGCGATAGCTTCATGGAAACGGGGCAGTTTTCAGCAGCAGAAAACGCCTATAAACGCTCGGTTTTGCTTTCCCGTGGCAACCCAGTTCTTATTATGGCGTATGCGCGGGCGATGATTGCGGGCGCAGACGGCAAGGTGAGCGATGACGCAAAAAAGAGCTTGGATATGCTGCTGATGCTTGAGCCAGAAAACGAAGAAGCACGCTATTATAGCGCGGTGTGGAAGCTGCAAAACGGCAAAACGCAAGCCGCAATGCAGGACATGAAAGCCCTGTATAAATCCCTGCCCGACACTTCGCCAATCAAAGCGATGATTGATAAGCAAATTGGACGGGAATAGATACTATTTCAGCAATCTATTAGTCAAATTTTCCAACCCGTGTTTAATGCTGCTAGTGTCCTGCTGTAGCGCGGTGATGCGCTCGTCGATACGCGCTAGTTTCTCGCCATAACCTTGGCTGCCCGCGCTTTGTTGCTCCAGCGTAATGACCCGCGCATCCAACCTAGTTGCCCAGATAATCGCCGCGGCGAATTGCAAAAACAGGCTCAGGACAATGGCAATCGGAATGCGCTTATCCATCCGCCAGTGGGAGATGTCTTCTTGTTTTTTTTTGGCTATCATGCGCTGGTATCCCCCGACAGTAAATATTCCGCCGCGCTGCCGCCAGAATTGCTAATCACTTGCAAATTGCAAACGGCGTATTGCCCTGCGGTTTTGGTGTGTGATTGACGGTTGCGAAGTGTTGCGCCACTGCTTGCGGAAAACGATATTTGCCCAGCCGCGGCTTGGATAATTACGCAAGCGAAACCAGTTTGTAAATTATTGGGCAAAGTAATTGTGATTGCTGTCGCGCTGGTAAAACGCATACGGCTTTTATTGTCGGAATTTGCCAGCGTATAGCTTGTGCCACTTTGCGTAACCACGCCGTCGAGCAGCCAATTCGCACCGTTATATCTGGCGGTTAAATCCTCATCATTTACCCAGATCTCCATGCCCTCATTCGGCGTGATAAATCGCCAAATGGCATCAAAATAAGCGACTTTTCCTGCCTGCCCCGCCCAATCGCCAGTCGGCGAATTCGCCACGATATAAACATCACCCGTGGCGGGCGTAGTTGGTGGAGTGGCGGTGCTGCGGCTTTTCGCGCCCGTATTCAAAATGGCATCAATGCGCGAAATAGCTTGATTGATGGTGATTTCTTTCTGCGCTTGCGATTGTTCCACCAGAGAAATGGCGAGATGTGAAGTTGTGGTCATTTTTTTATTCCTTTAAGTTAAAACTTTGTTTATTTTGTGTTTATTGCTATTGTCACGGAAGTGATTATTTTCTGAAAGTTTATTTATGCCAACACTCGCTGAAATTGACCGCCAGATTGCCGCTTATCCGCATAGCTATATCTTCTGGACGCGTAAGGAAATCCGCGCACTCCCCGAGATTTTGGAGCATGACGAGGGCGTAAAGGCGGTGACATCGGGGCTGATGGACGGTAAAACTTGGCTGGCGGTGTGTACCGATCGGCGGATTATTTTCCTCAATCGCGGCATGTTTTTTGGGCTTCGCCAGTTGCAAGTGCCACTGGATAGGGTGCAGGCGATCGATAATGAAGCAACCATATTATTCGGCAGCATAACCGTTTGGGACGGCGCAAGCGCGTTCACCATTGGGCTGGTTCTCAAAAGCTCAATCCTGCCATTTGTGAGGGTGGCGCAGGAACAAATTCACCTATTCCGAAAAACTCATAAACCAGACACAAACGCACAGCCAGACATCGCCAGCCAGCTAGAAAAACTTGCCGAGCTTAAAGAAAAAGGCTACCTGACCGATGATGAATTTCAAACGCAGAAGAAAAAACTTTTAGGATGAGCGTAAAATTTGCGGATGGTTGCCAGCAATTGTCCAGATGGTTTGAAAACTTGGTTTATTTCTTCAAGTCACGATAAAAATTCTCATGCGAACCTATAGCAAGCAACTCAATAGTATCATCAAAATAGCTATAAGCCAACAATGTCAGCTGGTTTAACATCCTGAATTATGCACACGAATATCCGCTAAATCACCAACTTTAAGCTCTCCTATTTCTGGTGAAGAGGCAACAGACCTAACAGCCTCATCAAGCTGTAGTTTTTGGTTTTTATGGAGTTTTTTAACGGAGTTACTGAATTTTTTCGCTTGAATGATTTTCATGCTCTACACCAAATTTATACTCGGAAACATCATCGCTATCAATTTCTTCTTTTGCCAATAAAATTTCTTTGATAAATCCGTATGGCAAATCAGGGTTTTCCTCAGCAATTTTGCCAATCCGCGACCAATATTCTATCTGTTTAGGTGCAGAACGGTTGCATACCGCGCCATAGTGACGGGCATCATGAACTAACTCACCTGATAATTTAATAGTTTCCAACATAAATTCATCCTAAGTCATCACAACAAACCAACACACCACAACTGTACCGAACAACTCGCTGAAAAACAATTTCTAATTGCAAGCGATAATAAATGGTTAGTCAGCAATTGTCCAGATGGTTTAGGATGATGGACACAAAAAATCAAAAATCCAAACATCTAGCGGCGCAGGAAGCAGAAACGCCTGTGTATTGCTTATCAGCATTAAGCTGCAATATAAAATTTCCTCCACCTGCATCCAATAGCTGACAATTCATAGTTGCGTTTTGTTCATAATCAGCTTGCCCATATCTGAAATCTGTAAGAGCGCAGAAATGATGAACCCCTATAGCCTCACTCGCACTCGCTGTTGTACTGGAAACTCTATAAAAACTACGCCTTGGAGAGCTATTGACTTTTTGACACCGAAAATTTGTACCATTATATTGCAGGGCGTATTTTCTCTGCTCCACAGGATCGACCACCGCAGCTGGCGGACATACTGGAATTACTACGCGATCACACCTAAACCGCCCTATGCCATTTGCATCATTGACATATTGTAAGCTATAATTTTGTGGGTTGGCTATGCCATCTGGAGTATTCGGCGGGCATTGTCCATTATACACAGGCACACATTTATATCTATTTTGCGCACCATCATCATAGACAACCTTTTCATCAGCTTTGCAGCTATTAGGGGGGGCATTTGGTGTTTCTGGTGGCACGATGATATTCGCGCTAGCCGTTATATATTGCGGCAAAGTAACGCCAGTTAAGCTAGTAAAAGTCTTTCCAGTGACTGGAACATAAGTATCCCAAACTAAAATTTGCACTGGATACTCCTCCTGCGGAAGAACTCCCGCATTGGCTCTTGCAACTCTCGGATTATTACCACATGGCGCACTCTGCACTCCAGAAATGGTAGAGCCACAAATTTTCAAATTCTTAAACATACCAAGACCTGTACTCTGCACTATAGACTGTACATGCCCGTTAATGGTTGCCGCATCCCCGCTGCTATTTGGGTATGCGGTTTGTACATAGGCAGCAGCCAACCCCGCCGCCCGCTGGGCAATAGCAGATTTTACGAAATAATACCCAAACTCAATCGTGGCAAACACCACCGCCAACATAATCGGCAGTAAAACCGCCATCTCAATAATCGCCACACCACGATTGTTTTTGAGGAAGGATTGTTTAGTGTTGTTTTTTGAGGTTATGGACATGCGACACTCCCGATGGTTAGTTTTAGTTACTCACATTACGCAGAGCATCAAACCCTCGTTTGTCACCCCGTTTTTATAACGGGGTCTGGTTTCTTGCTAAAATCAAGCAAGAGAAAAGCTATGCTTTTCCTCCCAGATCCCGCAACAAGTGCGGGATGACAGCCTGTGAAGTTGTAAGACTGCGTAACATGAATTAGTTATAATTGTATTTCATTCTATCAGCATTTTACAAAAATTAATAGTTAATTTTGTCATTTTTATGAAATTATTTTTCTATACCACGAAAGAATATTTATGATAGCATTGACAAAATCAAATAGTTTTACGCATATTTTTCAGTCACCCAGCTACCGTCATACCGACGAAAGTCGGTATCTAGGGATAAAACCACTGCCTGAATTTGCAACCCTAGACCCCGTGGCAAGCACGGGGTGACGGTCGAATTTAGGTATGGGGAAAAATTGGCTGGCTATGACTTGACGCATAAACACATAAGGCACTGATAATGATACGCTTTTTAACGATACTGTTCTTTGTTTTGCTGTTTGCCACTTTGGGAATGTTGTTTATGACCAAGGGGAATTTCGGGGTTAACATTGCGGAAAAAGGCGAGCAAGGCACTGGCATTGCCCAAATTGGCGGCGATTTTTTGCTAGTTAATCAAGACGGAAAAACAGTGAGCAGCGCGGATTTTCGCGGTCGGGTTAGCCTCGTGTTTTTTGGCTTTACCCATTGCCCTGATATTTGCCCAGTAACCACCGCGACAATGGCGAAAATACTGGCTTCGCTCGGCGATAAGGCAGATGGCGTTGCGCCAATTTTTATTACTGTTGATCCCAAAAACGACACGCCTGAAGTTTTGAAAAGCTATCTGGCAAATTTTGACCCGCGCATTATCGGGCTTACTGGCACGGATGCACAGATTTCTGCGGCGGCGGATGCCTATAAAGCTTATTTTTCTGCCAATGGCGATGCGGTTGACCATTCAGGATTTATTTATTTGATGGATAAAAATGGTGTTTATTTCCAACATTTCGCGTATGATGAGAGCGCGGAAACCATCGTGGATGCTGTACGCAAACTTTTGGAATAGTTTTTATGAATGTACTGATTTATTTAGTGCCGATTGCTCTTGCCCTTGGCGTTGCTGGGCTTGCCGCCTTTTTCTGGGCGTTGAAAAGCGGACAGTTCGAGGATTTGGACGGCGCAGCACACCGCATTTTGCACGATGAAAATGATGATACTAGTGCAAAATGACGCTATTTAGCTCTGACGCACATTCCAAGTCAGAAAGCACAGTAGCACAACGGCGCATATCCAACAACATGGCGGAATATGCAGCTTGGCGAGCTTTATCAAGCAAGGCAATCTCAGGGATTATCAATTTGATGATTGCCAAATAGCCGCTAACCCCCGCCATCGTAACCGCAAAATGTTCAGGAACATGCTCCTTTAGAAGCGTAACTCGCGTTTTACCACTAGCGATACGCTCAAGGTTCTTTTGCCACGCAGCGAGCTTTTGCATAGTGCTTTTAATAAAATCACAGCTATCATCCAGCAAAATGGTTTTTGCCTCTGAACCGCGCATTTTTGATATAAGCAATTCATTTTTCCTCAAGTTATCTATCGCCTGTTTTAATTTGGGATGCTCAGAAACGGTTTCCAGAATATGCCCAGCCGTAGCAATAGCAGGCTGTGCATCAGCAAGCACGCAAGCCGCCCGCCTCTCCAGCGATAGCTTGCCATATCGCGCCTGCATATCCCCAAAATTTTCTATTTTCATCCCCGACACAGCGGGCGCAGCAATAGTTTGTTTTTTCATAGTTTTTCATCCATTTGCTTAGGTTCACCCATAAATTCTACTATAGCTTGCTGCAAATGGCGGTTTCCTGCGCGTACCAAAGCTCATGTATAAAACATACACTGCGCTACGGTTCTCGGAAACCACCATTTTCGCTATGCTCTAGCGAATTTATGGGCAGAACCTTATTTGTTAGCTTGTAGTTAATAATTTTATTTAACCACAAACTCGTTAAGCAATGATGAATAAATTAAAGATTTTTGATAAAATCAGCAAGACCATCTTGGCGGGTGCGTTTCAAGCGTTCTGCTTTGAGGATGGAATTTATTTTTTCATGCGTCTGGTCAAGGTCTTGATTAATCAAAACGAAATCATATTCCTGCCAATGGCTGATTTCGCTACGCGCCTTGCTCATCCGTTTTGCCACCACCTCGTCACTGTCCTGCGCCCGAGCCCGCAAGCGGCGTTCCAGCTCGTCCATTGATGGCGGGAGAATAAAAATACTCACCACATTATCCTGTGCATTCTTCCTGTTTTGTTCTGCTAGTTGCTTCGTCCCCTGCCAGTCAATATCAAACAGCACATCAACCCCTTTTTCGATATGCTCGCGCACGAAAGCGGCAGGTGTGCCATAATAATGGTCAAAAACACGGGCATGTTCAAGCATTTCGCCGCGCTCAACCATTTGTTTATAGGTTGGCTCATCAACAAAAAAATAATCCTTGCCCTGCACCTCGCCCACACGCATAGCACGAGTAGTCACCGACACCGACATAACAATCGCCTCATGCGCGGGCGCATTTTTATATTGCTCAAGAATTCGCCGCGAAAGCGTTGTTTTCCCAGCACCAGACGGCGAAGAAAGTATGAGCATTAACCCACGACGATGAAGCTCAACGGCTGACTGTAAAGACATTTTTTATCCTTTAGCGCAAATTAGTAAATGGTGGGGGCTGGTGATACATTCAGAACCAAACAAGAGCTACGATTACAGATTTTATCATTGCAATACAATAATATTTTTCCACTTCCGTATTATGCCAATTATACGCATCATTTATTCTAGAAAAGCTGATTATCTGGAAGTAGTATATGGCAAATTATTCATCAAATACACCCGCATTATCGTGGTGCACTTCAGTTTGAAGAGGCAGCAAGAATAGCAGGTTTCAAGCCACCAGAAATTTATAAATTTGACCCAAACGCATTTCCAAGGTATGAACATACTATGACTCACCAAAATGGCAGTGCATTGGAAAACCATAATAAATTCAGCACATTCATATTCAAAATTTAGAGATGAAAATTTATGAAACAGTTGGGATTGTTTGAGGAGCAAGGAGACATTGCATCTACTCCCAGAATTTCTGGTATTGTTTATATTTCAGACTTTATAGACGAAAATACCGAAGCCGAACTCATCAAAACGATAGATGAACAGCCTTGGAAACATGACCTTAAACGCCAAGTGCAACATTATGGGTATGCTTATGATTATAAAGCTCGTGGCGTAACCGTAGACTCAAAATTAGGCGATATTCCGCAGTGGTTGCAAGTTTATTGTGAGAAGTTAAAAGACTATAGATTTTTTGAGCAAACACCTGACCAAGTTATTGTAAATGAATATCAAATTGGGCAAGGCATTTCTGCACATATAGATTGCATCCCTTGTTTTGGGAAAACCATCGCTATTATAAGCCTAGGTTCGCCTTGCATTATGGATTTTACCAACAGTAAAACTGGTGGAAAAGTGCCAGTGTTACTAGAGCAAAGAAGTCTTGCGACTTTATCTGGCGATGCTCGCTATATCTGGCAGCACGCCATCGCCCAGCGTAAAACTGATAAATATAACTCTGAGATTATTCAGCGCAAACGAAGGGTGTCTCTAACTTTTAGAAATGTAATTATTTGAGGTAATACCAATAATTGCAAACTACAAAAACCCAGCACTTCCGCCAACTTGCGAGACTATGTACAAAATGGTGGGCGGTAATGGATTCGAACCATCGACCTCGTCGATGTCAACGACGCGCTCTAACCAACTGAGCTAACCGCCCTTTTTGAAAAAAGTCTATTTCATCAAGCCTTTTTCACGATAATATTTTTCCGCCCCTGAATGTAGCGGAGCAATATTATCGCTGACTACCATTTTATTAGCATCTAGGCTAGCAAAAACTGGGTGTAGCGTCTTGAAGTTTTCCAGATTTTCAAATACCGACTTCACCACCTCATAAACAACTTCATCATCTGTATCGCTGGAGGTTACCAGCAGCGCACGAACGCCAAATGTCTTGGTTTCTTGCGGATTGCCATTATACATATTGGCAGGTATCGAAGCACGAACATAAAACGGATGCGCCGCCATCATTTTTTCAACATCCGCGTCAGCAACGCTAACCAAATGAGTCGGGCAAGCCGAGGTTACTTGTTGAATTGCACCGTTTGGATGCCCGCCAGCATAAACCAGTGCGTCTATTTTGCCCTCACAAAGTGCCGCCGCCTGATCGTTGGATTTTATCTCCACAACGGTTGCAAAATTTTTGCTTAAACCCTTCAATTTTATTAGCTCTTCCATGGTCGCCCGCATCCCCGACCCTGTTGCACCAATGTAAATTTTCTTACCTTTTAGATCGTCGAATATATTGATTTTGCTGTTTTTCCGCGCAACAATGGTAAATGGCTCTGGATGCAGCGACAACATAACGCGCAATTTTTTATCAGACCCAGCGTCAGAGAAAATCTCCGTCCCCGTATAGGCGTAATACAGTAAATCAGACTGCACCACCCCCATATCCAAATCTTTATTATGGATACCTTCGAGATTAGCGATTGAACCACCTGTTGATTCCACCGCACAACGAATACCATGCTCCTTGCGTCCACGATTGACCATACGGCAAATCGCGCCGCCCGCTGGATAATAAACCCCTGTAACCCCAGCAGTTCCGATAGTAATGTTTTTTTCAGCGGCACTCGCAGGCACAACCTCAAATAACGCCACCGAAACAACCGCACATAACATAAACGCATTACGCAAAGACACCATAACTAACGCACTCCCAAGTAATTTTTGATTGTCTATTTTTTTATTGTTCATTATTCAAAGCGATCTCCAGTTTATTCCTACTACGCCGCTTGTCAACATACATAGACATATCAGCCGATGCGATGGCAGATTCAGCATCATCCCCACCGCGAACCGTATAGTAACCATACGAAGCGGATATATATAGCTTCGTTCCGTTAAAAACAAACGGCGTAGTGAATAATTTTTCCGCTATCTTTTGCCCACGCCGCTTTGCCGCTTCTTCGCTGGCGTAATACATAATAACCGAAAATTCATCCCCACCAATCCGCGCTAAAAAATCCGATTCGCGCATAGTGGATGACAAAACTTGCGCCACATGAATAATCGCTAAATCACCCGCCGCATGACCATAAACATCGTTGATATTTTTGAAGTCATTGAGATCAAAATACAGGATGGTCGAAGAATGCCCATAGCGTTCGTGCATATTAATCGCCCATGACAGACGGCGCATAAAAGCCCGACGGTTCGCAATCGGAGCCATGCAGTCCACATCAACCAACCGTTCGATTTCCGCAAGATTCTCCTTAGTGCGTGATAAGTCACGGCTTACATCATCCAATTTTTCTAGTAATGCGGAAACTACGAAGCGAACATTATCCGTCATCTCTGCATCATGAATACCAAGATTGGCGATGCGCTCGGCTAAAAGCATTTGGCGGGCTGGGGTTTTTAATGTCTGATTTGCTGTCTTAGCTAGCGTATTGGTATCCTGCATTTACACACACCCTCATTTTTTGAATTAGCGATGGGAAGATAACCACAGCAATATAACGCATGAAGCAATTAAGAACAGCATTTTTTATTTGAGGGTTTTATTGGCAAATTTTCCCACTCAAGCTATTCAAAAATCCACCTGTGATTTTTACTTGCGAGATTTGCCCGAGCATTTTTGCATCGGCTGACACATAAACACTCTGCATATACTCGCTTTTGCCGAGGATTTGCCCTTCGTGCTTGCCCATGCGGTCAAAGAGGACAGGAATTGTTCTGCCGATAAAGCTTTCGTTAAAGGCGGTTTGCTGTTCGTGAATAAGCCCTTGCAGGCGGGCGAGGCGTTCTTGTTTTACCTCTTCGGGGATCTGTTTTTCGTCAGTTGCCGCTGGTGTTCCCGGCCTTGGGCTATATTTGAAGCTATAGGCGGTGGAATAATTCACGCGGCGGATTAAATCCATGGTGTCTTCAAAATCCGCATCGCTTTCGTCAGGGAAGCCAACAATAAAATCCGAGGTCATGGCAATATCTGGGCGCACAGCGCGGAGTTTTTCAATAATTTCAAAATATAAATCGCGCCCATGCTTGCGGTTCATGCGCTTTAGAACATTGTCCGACCCAGCTTGCACTGGCAGGTGCAAATAGGGCATAAGTTTTGGTTCGCTACCGTGAATTTGGATTAAATCCTCGCTCATATCCCTTGGGTGCGAGGTAAAATAACGCATCCGTTCCAGCCCATCAATTTTTGCCAGTGCATCAAATAAATCCGCGAGTTTGGCGGTTTTTCCTCCCGCTGCTAAACCATGATAGGCGTTCACATTCTGCCCGAGCAAGGTTATTTCCTTCGCGCCATTATCCACCAGTTTGCGAGCCTCATCCAAAATATCAGCGAATGGGCGAGAATATTCCGCACCGCGAGTGTATGGCACAACGCAAAAACTGCAAAATTTATCACAGCCCTCCTGCACTGATAGAAACGCGGTAACACCCTGCGACGCGCCCGCATCGGGCAGTAAATCAAATTTCTGCACTGTCGGGAAATCCAGCTCCACCACGCCGCCATTATCACGAATAGCGCGAGTTACCATTTCTGGAAGTTGGTGATAGCTCTGCGGCCCGAACACCATGTCAACAAATGGTGCGCGGTTGATAATCTCCGCGCCTTCCGCCTGCCCAACGCAGCCGCCAACGGCAATTAGCATTTTTTCGCCAGCGGCTTTTTTCTTCTCTTTTTCAGCACGAATTCGTCCCAAATCGGAATAGACTTTATCATCAGCCTTTTCGCGGATGGGGCAGGTGTTGAGAATCACCATCTCCGCGCCATCGGGCGTATCGCTTGGCGAATAGCCGAGATTCGCCATCACACCCTGCATACGCACAGTGTCATAGACATTCATCTGGCAACCGTAGGTTTTTATGTATAATTTCTTTTTGTTCATAATGTTTTTTCGTTTTTCTATGCGGGGATCTGTTGGCTCATGCAATGTATTGTTCCAAGCCCCCAGACGAGGTCAACTGCGTGGATGCCCACCACCTCGCGTTTTGGAAATATTTCGGCGAGTATATTAAGCGCGATGCGGTCATTCGCGTCGTTAAAGGTCGGCACGAGGACAATGTCATTAGCAATCAAAAAATTGGCATAAGACGCAGGCAGGCGTTGCCCTTCAAAAATAACTGGTTTTGGCATAGGCAGCTCAACTACATTCAAACCCGCGGATTTTAAGCGTTTAACATTGTCCTTTAGCAGCGCGTGATTATCATCAGTTTTATCTTTTTCCACCACAGTAACCACTGTGTCTTTGCTGACAAATCTTGTTATATCATCGACATGCCCATGCGTATCATCGCCCACTATGCCTTTACCCAGCCAAATCACCTTTTTTATGCCCAGATATTTTGCAAAAACTTCTTCGTAATCCTCGCGAGTGAAATTAGGGTTGCGAACTTGTGTGTCAGCATCCAGCAAACATTCCTCGGTGGTAAGCAAAAGTCCTGCGCCATTCACATCAATTGAACCGCCTTCTAAAACCACGCGCTTGCCTTTGTGCATTGGCTGAATGCGCGGCAAATTCCAAACTTCATTTAACGCGGCGGGAACTTTATCATCCAGCTTGTGATTGGCATATTTCGCCCATGCGTTGAAGCGTAAATCTAGCATGGCTAGATTTGGCTTCGAGCTTCGGGCTTCGGGCTTCTTTTTTTGCTCTACTGAAGCCTGAAGCCTAGAGCCTATAGCCTTAACCACTATAGGCCCGCTGTCGCGCATCCATATTCTATTGGTTGGAATAATATGAAAATCAATTTTTTCTGCATTTGCTCCTGAGCGAACGCAAACATCCAGCGCGAATTGCTTTTCTTTTTCATTTCGCACAATAAGAGTAACGCGCTCCACCTGCGTCAGGTTTTTTATAATTTCACCATACACCCAAGGAATAGGTGCGAATTTATCTGGCCAATCCGCTTTGTTATGAGGCCATGCGAGTAGCGTCGCTGCGTGCCGTTCCCACTCGGCGGGCATTGTGTAGTCTTTTAACTCCATCATCATTACAATCCTCTAGAACCAGCTTGATTAGTTTCTCTTCTACTTACGGCACGCCCTGCTGCATAATCTATCATTGCACACAACTCCCCTGCTGTAGCATCAAAACGATCATAGCTATCTGGGCTAGTTACAAATTTAATTCCTTTTGCGTCCCATTCATTCAGGAAGACCTTTATCTCTTTTGTATTAGATGCTGGCATATAAAAAACATAAGTAGATAAAGCATCGTTTTGATATTCAAGCCTCAAACCATGACCGTCATATTTTTCTGTAAATCTAGCTTCAAGTTCGTCATATTGTGCAGGTGATATATTCCAAAATATTATTTTTACCTTTGGAATACCATCTTGTTTCGCTCTTTCATCTGGCGTTACATTGCATAAATTCACACACGCAAAATAAACTTCCCCCATCCTACCTACTCCGTCATCCATCTCTTCGTAATACCGCCGTAAGCGTCAACCCTTCTGTCCCTAAAAAATGGCCACCAGCGGCGGTTTTGCTCAATTAATTGCTCGTCAACATTCGCGTAGATTATTTCCTGTTTGTCGCTGCTGGCTTGCGCGAGAACGCGCCCGAACGGGTCAGAAATAAATGAATTTCCGAAGAATTCCAACCCGTCACCAACCGTCACCTCATGCCCTACACGGTTCACAGCGCAAACGAAAACGCCGTTGGCAATCGCGTGACTGCGCTGCATGGTTTGCCACGCGCTGACTTGTGACTCGCCAAACTCAGCTTTTTCGGCGGGATGCCAGCCAATAGCCGTTGGGTAAAACAGAACACTTGCGCCCTGCATAGCCGTGAGCCGCGCCCCCTCTGGATACCACTGATCCCAGCAAATTAGTGTGCCGAGCTTGCCAACACTGGTGTCATGCGCTTTGAAGCCCAAATCTCCCTGCGCGAAGTAATATTTTTCTTCAAATAACGGGTCGTGCGGAATGTGCATTTTGCGATATTTGCCCACCAATTCGCCAGTTTTTTCATGCACAGTTGCCGTGTTGTAATATAGCCCTGCGGCGGCGCGTTCATAAATTGAGCCAATGATAACCAAGCCAAGCTCTTTGGCGAGTTTCCCTAGTGCTGTGCTAGTTTTTCCGTCGATAGGTTCGGCAATGTCAAACTTGCTGATGTCCAACTTTTGGCAAAAATAATCGGTTAGAAAAAGTTCGGGCAGGCAAGCAACATGCGCCCCATTTTTTGCTGCCTCACGCAACATTTGCTCTGCGGTAGCAAAACTTTCTTCAGGGTTTTTAGAACAACGCATTTGCAGCGCGGCAATTTTGAATTTTTTATTCATCTTGTTATCCGTAAAAAATATAGTGCGAGTAAAAAAAATATGATTAAAATGCAGTAGCAACCATAAAATTATCAGGCAAAATAATGAAAATTGATGCCTACGGCAATATAAAAGCGACTAATTCTCCGAAAAAACGCACAATAGCAGCGGCGGGGACGGATGGCATTTTCTCTGGGCTGCTTGCCGCCGCTGAAGCCGAGGAAGCGGTAAATTCACAAGCGGCGAGTGATGTCCACGCCACGGCATCACTATCTAACCTACTGGCATTACAGGAAATATCAGAGGATGATGTAAAACGCCGAAAACTCATCCAGCAAGGTGGCGATATGCTGGATAGCTTGGAAAAATTGCGCCGCTGCCTTTTAATGGGAACGATAAATATGGGGAGTTTGCGCGAAATAAGCCGCCAAATTAATATTCAAAAACAAGCAGTAAGCGACCCGCGTCTCATGGAAATCATTGCTGAAATTGAACTTCGCGCCGCTGTGGAACTCGCCAAATTAGAAATGGCGACTGGTAATAACCTCTCCCCCTCTTGAGATTTTGAAAATTTTTGTTATATCTATCACCAGTGTAATATTTTTTAAGTAGTTATTTAGGGAGTTTATTATGCTGAAAATACGCTTGCTACTTACCTCCGCGATTATTGCTGTTGCGTCTCCAATTGCAATTATGCCCGCGATTGCACAAGAAAAATCGCAAGAACACCCAGCCAGCTTTGCCGATTTGGTGGAAAAACTTTCGCCAGCAGTGGTTAATATATCAACCACGCAAAAGGTTAAGGCTATGCAGGGCTTTGTTGGTGTGCCGTTTGGAATGCCTAATGACCCCAATTTTGAGCCATTCCGCGATTTTTTTGAACGCTTTGGCGGAGTGCAGGGAATGCAGCCGCAAGAGCGCGAGGTTTATTCTCTGGGTTCAGGTTTTATCATTGATGCCAGTGGCTATGTTATCACCAATAATCATGTGGTTGAGGAGGCGGACGAAATCAGCGTTATTTTGCCTGATAAAAGTAAATATAAAGCAAAAATCGTCGGACGCGACCCAAAAACTGACCTTGCCCTGCTGAAAGTTGACGCTAAAAAAGACCTGCCATTCGTTACTCTTGGCGATTCTGACGCTATGCGCGTTGGTGATTGGGTAATCGCCATTGGCAATCCGTTTGGGCTTGGTGGCTCAGTGACACAGGGAATAATTTCCGCCCGCGGACGCAATATCAATTCTGGCGCACTGGACGATTTTCTGCAAACCGACGCGCCAATTAATCGCGGCAATTCTGGTGGGCCGCTGTTCAACACCAAAGGCGAGGTTATCGGCATAAATAGCGCGATTTTCTCACCATCTGGCGGCTCAGTCGGGATTGGCTTTTCCATACCCACCTCGCTTGCTAAGCCAGTTATCGCCCAGCTTAAAGAATTCGGGCGCACGCATCGCGGGTGGCTCGGCGTTAAAATTCAAGATGTTACTGAAGAAGTCGCCGATAGCTTGGGGCTAAAAAAGACGGCGGGTGCGCTGGTGCTTGATGTCGAAAAAGACAGCCCAGCGGCAAAGGTGGGGATTGCAGCGGGTGATGTCATCACCCAATTTGACGGCAAAGAAATCAGCGAAATGCGCAGTTTGCCTCGCCTTGTCGCGGAAAGCAAAATTGGCAAAAGCGTTGCCATAACTTATCTACATAAAAATGCGGAAAAAACTGGGCAAGTTACTATTGGTGAATCTGATGACAAGCCTAGCCTTGCAAACAATAAGGATGACAAGCAAGGCAATGATAATGCGAGCGCACAATCTGGAAACCCTGTGATTGCGGGGATGGAGCTTGCCGACCTCACCCCACAACTAAGGCAAAGACTGCAACTAACTGATAAAAAAGCAGGAATTGTGGTTCTTTCTGTTAAGTCGGGTTCTGGCGCGGCAAAGCGTGGACTAGTAGCTGGTGACGCAATTCTTGAAGTGAATAACGAGCCAGTAAAATCTGTCAGCGAAATGCGGCAAGCTTTTGTAAATGCAGAAAAATCTGGCAGGAAGTTTGCTCTAGTAAAAATAGCTCGCAAGAACGAAGAGGCTTTTGCCACCTTGCCAGTTGGTGAAAAATAATACAATTTCAAAATCAATTAATAGGTAATTGATTTTGAGTTTCGCTCGCTAAGCGGCGTAAAATCGCTGCTTTCGGCAGGCGATTTTGATACCAATTTAACTTCTCTGAAGTTGAATTGGTATAATTGTCACAAAACTGTAACTTTTCTTTTTCATGAAAATGCTATAATGAACGAGCATTAATAAATAAAAACGCCCTAAAAATGGTGAAAAAGAAAATGAGTACAGAATTAAATGACAATAAACTGAGTCGCGCAGATGCCTTTGAGGAGGTCGCGGCTATCTTCGCCGCTAGTGGCGTTCCGATTACTGACTCTATGCTAAAGCTCATGGCACCACTCATGGACGGCAGCCAAAGCTTTGAGGAGCATCGCGCCAGCCTACAAGCGCAGCTCGCTGAGGTGCGGGTATGAGCGAGAATAGGAATAATAACGCCCTACCCCCATCCGCAGCCACAGAGGAAGAACTGCGTACCGCAATGGCAATTAATCGCTTGATGCAACTGAGCGAAACGCTACGGATAGAAGCGAACAAAAAAACCAGAGGGCATTATGCCGCGCTAAAAGTTGGATATTTAGAAGGACTATTTCATCGCATTCACCGCGAAGCTTTTCAGGACTGGAAAGGCGCGGAGGCAGAAACCACTGACGACGAAAAAAAGGCGCAGGCAAAAAAGCGTATAGAATTACGCGAAGTTATCCAAAACACCCTATTTAGCAAAGAAAAGGACGGGACTCCAACAGGGCTATTTGACGCAAACGGCTGTGTGGTGCGTGAAAAAGAAGGCGAAAAAGGGCGGCAGCGGCTAGCAGATATTCTAACCAATTTCTATGAGCAAGCGCGGGACATTGAGCCGTATGAATATGGCAATAAAATCACCTTGGATTTTTTTATATCATCCCTGAATGAACTGCCCGCATTTGCCGAAGTCTATCCAGAAAAGATTGATTTTAGAAGGCTAGACAAACAAACCCTAAAAAAACTAGAAAAAAAAGAAGATGGCTCAAGGACAAACCATGAGGAGATTAAAGCCGCCTTCATGATGGCGACTGACCCAAGCATAATCCACCCGTTGATGAATGTACCAAAGCCAGCAAACGAGGAAGACTACACTGTTTGGGATGATAAAACTATTTATATCGGCGGCGTTCCATTTTTATCACATGAGCATAATGGGCAATTATGTTTAGTCACCATCAATGGTGGCTTAGCACCTTTGGCTGTGAAGGGAGAAGATGGACAAACACTACGCGAAAGGCTGGAGAAATTTTTTGAAAATGACGGGCTGATAGCTAATTTCAGAGGAATAACAAAAAATGATATTATAGACTATTTACCAGAGAAAAACCGAGAAGAAGACACCCCCCCCCTTAAAAATAAAACTAGCATTGATGGCATTCAGATAACTGATGATAATCAGCCTTTATTATGCCTTGATGTCAATACGATAACTGGTCTGCGCCAATCCAGCCACGATGAATTTGTCTCATTCATGAAAAAAGTGCTAGGCGAAAAAGCCAAGCTAACCGACCTTAATAATAAAAACCCAGACCAAATAAGCGAAAAAAAAGCAGCGTTACTAGCAGCCGCCAATGGCGATCAGCGGATGAAGGAAATAATAGAAATTGCTTATAATCACATCAACATCAATGTTAAGCGGATGGATGGCATTCTGGACACAATGTTTGAAGGGAAAAAAGCAAGTAAAAACCCTAAAATGTATATGAGCATGGGTGGTTCTGGCTCTGGTAAATCCAGCGTTGAGAAAGTGGTTGATCAGCAATGCAGGGAAGCTAGAGAAGATTATATAATAGCATCATTAGATGAGTTCCGAAATTTTAGCGATTTGCATAGAGTGTTGATTGCGGCGGAGCATCACGCTGATGATTATGCCTTGATTGACCCCTTCGCTACCGAACTACGCAAACAAGCAACTGCTCGGGCGAAAGAATTGAAAATCAATGTGCTAATTGACGGTTCAGGGATTGATTATAAAGGGCGCAACGATGAAATAACTAAAGAATTCAAAGATGCAGAATATCAAACCCAAGTAATCGCCGTAGAGACTTATTATCCGAATGCGGTTAGTCGGGTGAACCAACGCTTCCGAGAACAAGAGCGCGCTATGCCGTGGGTGCGGGTAGCAGACAAACATATGAGCTTCCCGATTTCCTTCCTTGACGCTGTGCAGGACAAGAATTTGGATAAAGTTTCGCTTATTTGCTCTGACGATTTCAACAATAATTACATCATCGCCGAAACTTTTTACAAAGATACTGATGGCATAATAAAGTTAAAAGATGGCAGGAAAACTGGTTTGCTAGCGACCATAACAGGATTTCTAGAAGACTCAGCATCCATACTAAACCCGCTAAAAGCCTTTGAAAAGGCAAAGAAAGACGAAGCCGCAGCAAATAACGCTGAATACGATAATAAACACAACTTCGCGAATGTTATTCCAAATTTTGAAGATGAAAATGTCAGCTATATCAAATACCCGTCTATAAAAAATGATAACAAGGCAAAGCGGGTATTAGCCATATATGATGCACCGCGAATGGTGGGCTTTATGGAAAAGGGAATGATGAACCCTAACACCTCGTCTCTGGATACGAGTACCCTATATCACGCACCAAACAACATGCAATTTTCTATGCCAGCGGCGGAAGCAGTGAATGACGGAGCGTGGCAGCTAAAACTTCGTCATCAGTCCCAATCATCCCAACAACGCCAATAGTTTCTCCGCCGCCTTCGGTATATTCGTCCCTGGCCCGAAGATGGCGGAAACGCCTGCTGATTCCAGCATTTCATAGTCCTGCGCGGGGATAACGCCGCCGCAAACCACGAGTATATCGCCGCGTCCTGCGCTCTTAAGCGCGGAAATAAGCTGAGGAACTAGAGTTTTGTGTCCTGCCGCATGGCTGGAAACGCCAACCACATGCACATCATTTTCCACCGCTTGCCGCGCCACCTCTTCAGGTGTGGCAAACAGAGAACCAACATCCACATCAAAACCCATATCGGCGAAGGCAGTGGCGATTACTTTCGCCCCGCGATCATGCCCATCCTGCCCCATTTTGGCAACGAGCATCCGCGGCCTGCGCCCTTCTTTTTTGGCAAAATCGGCAACTTTATCCCGCAAAATTTTTAAGCCATCATCCGTGTCATACACTGCGCCATAAACTCCTGAAATTGTGCGAACACTCGCGTTATACCGCCCGTAAATTTTTTCAAGCGCACTGGAAATCTCACCAACGGTTGCCCGCGCCCGCGCCGCCGCAACTGCTAGCTCCAGCAAATTCCCCGTGCCGTCTTTTGCTGCATGCGTCAGGGCGGCGAGCGCCGCTTCCACCGCTTTTGCATCGCGCTTTTTCTTGATTTCTGCGAGCCTTGACACCTGCGCCTCGCGCACTTTGGCATTGTCCACATCCAAAATTTCCAACGCATCTTCTTGTTTTAACTGATATTTATTCACACCGACGATTACTTCTTCCACGCGATCAATCCGCGCTTGTTTTCTTGCCGCCGATTCCTCAATTTTTTGCTTGGGGATACCCGCCTCAATGGCTTTGGTCATGCCGCCATGCGCGTTTGCTTCAGCGATTAATTCCTCCGCGTGTTTCACGAGGCTTGCGGTCAGAGACTCAATGTAATAGCTGCCACCCAGCGGATCTACCACCTTGGTCACGCCCGTTTCATGCTGCAAAACTAGCTGCGTGTTGCGGGCGATGCGGGCTGAAAAATCAGTTGGTAGGGCAATGGCTTCGTCTAGCGCGTTGGTGTGCAAAGACTGCGTGCCGCCCAGCACAGCGGCAAGAGCTTCCACCGTGGTGCGGATAACGTTATTATACGGGTCTTTTTCGGTGAGCGACACGCCCGAAGTTTGGCAATGGGTACGAAGCGAAAGCGAGGTTGGGTTTTTCGGGTTATATTTCGCCATGGTTTTCGCCCACAGCAAGCGCGCGGCTCTGAGCTTGGCAATTTCCATAAAGAAATTCATGCCAATAGCAAAAAAGAACGATAGGCGCGGCGCGAAATCATCCACATCTAAACCCTTGCCGAGTGCGGCTTTTACATATTCCTCGCCGTCCGCAATCGTGTATGCCAGCTCCTGAACCGCGGTCGCCCCTGCCTCGTGCATGTGGTAACCTGAGATGGAAATAGAGTTGAATTTCGGCATATTTTTGGCGGTGAATTCAATAATATCGGCAACAATGCGCATGCTCGGCGCGGGCGGATATATATAGGTGTTG
>SXRF01000127.1 GCA_005792635.1 Rickettsiales bacterium | reverse complement strand
TGCCTTTTACCATCTGTCCCGGAACCATCCAGTTAGCAAGGTCGCCATGCGCGGAAACTTGCAGCGCACCGAGAATCGCAAGGTCAACATGCCCGCCGCGAATCATGGCAAAAGATGTCGCGCTGTCGAAATAGCTGCTGCGCGGAAGCTGCGTAATTGTTTGCTTGCCCGCGTTTATCAAATCCGCGTCAATCTCGCTTTTAAGCGGGAAAGGCCCGATGCCCAGCATCCCGTTTTCACTTTGCAGCGTCACCTCAATTCCCTTCGGAACATAATTCGCAACCAGCGTCGGAATGCCAATACCCAGATTGACATAATAGCCGTCTTTTAGTTCCTTCGCTGCGCGAGTACACATTTGTTCTTTGTTCCAAACCATTTTTATCTCCTGATGTATTAAATTATTGTGTCGGTGGTCGGTGTCTGTGTCGGCAAAAACAACCCCCGACACCGACACGGACACTATTATCCTTCTCGTACTGTCGCAAACTCAATCCGTTTTTCAAAATTTTCGCCTTTGAATATGCGCTGCACAAAAATTCCAGAGGTGTGGATCTGGTCTGGCTCTAGCTGCCCGATTTCCACCAGTTCCTCAACTTCCGCCACTGTGACTTTACCAGCCATCGCCATAATCGGGTTAAAATTGCGGGCGGTTTTGCGGAAAATAAGATTGCCCTCTTTGTCGCCCTTCCACGCTTTCACAATGGCAAGGTCGGCTTTCAAGGCTTTTTCCATTACATAGAGCTGCCCGTCAAATTCTTTAGTTTCTTTGCCATCGGCGATTATTGTCCCCACCCCTGTTTTGGTGTAAAATGCGGGAATGCCCGCGCCACCAGCGCGGATGCGCTCGGCGAGTGTGCCTTGCGGGTTAAACTCAACTTCGAGTTCACCAGCCAAAAATTGCTTCTCGAAGGTTTTATTTTCGCCGACATAAGAAGCCACCATTTTTTTAATTTGCCGCGAGTGCAATAATATTCCGCTGCCGAAATCATCCACTCCGCAATTATTGGCTATCCATGTCAGCCCCTTCACACCATTATTTGCGATTTCGCGGATGGAATGTTCGGGAATGCCGCACAGCCCAAAACCGCCCGACATGATGGTCATACCGTCAAATAACAACCCGTCCAACGCAGATTTTGCATCATTATATACCTTACCCATAGCAATTAGCCCCCCCCCTATATTTGATAGAAGGAAAGCTTAACACCCAATATTTAACGATTGATGAATTTCTCAAAAACTTTCGTTTAACGACCTTTTTTTGCCCCTAAATGTACCGCTTTTTACTTTAAGTTCTTGAAATAACCATTTGATATTGCTGAATTCACCAATAAAATTTCGCTGATTATTTTTGATTTCTGTTTTTTTGCAATTTTTTTATTTTTCTCACTTCCCGACCAATTTCTCCCGCCATATTCTTGAGACATGACCAGAAAAAAGAAAAATAATTTTGAAATACTCCAGAATGTCACCAGCAAAATCATCGCGACCATGGACACGATGATCGAAGACATGATGTCTATAAAAGATGACCAGAGCTGTACGCAAGACGAGATGAAAGACACCATGTTCGGAAATAAAAAATCCATCGTCGCTGGTCTTTCAACGATAGCCAATTTACTGCTCAAACTAAAAAAGCTGAAAGATATTCAAGACGCAGAGGATGCTAAAAACAAAGCAACCTATAAGATAACAAAAGAGGATATAAAGCTAATGAGGAATATGTATGAATATAGACAAAAACACAACTACATAAGAACTACCGACTCTACGCCTAAACCTACGCCGATAGAGACATCCCATCCAACACCACTGGCGGAGGAAGCTGAGCTTCAGGATTATCCGATGGGTAATTAGAGCTATTGGCAGAATTTTTTGGTGCTGTTTCGCCACGGTCAATTTCTTCCCAAGCGTCGCGCATTTGTTTCAGGTCGGCAATTATCGCCTCGCACTCATTCACATCATTGGTGCGGTGGATGGTGAACACCCGAGCGTCAATTCCTGCGTAATAGCTATACAGAATATTGGCAATGTCGCCGCCTTTTTCAAAATCAAGGCACGCCTGCAACCCACCAATTAGCTCGGAGGCTTTCAGAAGCAAGTTATAGCGATCTTCTATGCGCCTTTCCACTATGGCGTCCCTCGCCTTCTGCACACAGCGAATAATGCCGTCATAAAGCATAACGATTTGCCGCGATGGTGCGACCGTTTGGGTTGCTGCTGCATAAGCCTGATATTTTTGTTTTTCCACCATTTTTTCTTCTCTAAGATTGTTATCAGTTAGCACCATTTCTTGCATTATCACTTGCGATAATACTATCAATAAGCGTGTTCACGCTGGCGATAGCCTGCTCCATCCGCGCAAATTTATCAAGCAATTGCTGACGGAAAACTTCCACCTGTGCATTGATTTTGTCTATATTATCCTGCAAGCGAGTATCCGCATCCTTCAGTGCCTCAAGTGCCACAGCGAGCGAACCAGTATTCGCGGTAAGGACTGGGTCGGAAACATTGAATAATTTATCCGCGATACCCTGTGTCGCCGTTACATTAGAAACCGAGGCTGTCGTTGTCGCATAAACAAGCGTTAAACCAACCAAAGCCGTACCAGATTTCCCTTTGATAGAATAGCTAGTAACTAGCCCTGTGGTGGAGTTTTTAACCTCAGTGGCATCCACATCCACCGTCACATCACCATCGCCCAAATCATAAGTTGCCGTATAGCTTCCTGTAACAGCAAGAGTGATATTATCAAACACGCCAGACGGGTCTAAAGCTGTTGTGCTGAGATCAAAATTTTTGCCCGTCCCTGTAACTGTGGAGGTGAAAGTTATTTTATAATTACCAGCCGAAACTGTGGTGAGTGCAGCGGAAACTCCAGTTGTTGCTTTTACCGCTTCAAATTTGCTAACGATGGTATTCAGGCTATCGCCAACCGCCAGCGTAATCGCCTGCCCGTTGATAGTAACCACGCCATCCTTAAACTGGTTGGAAGTTGGTGAAGCCGCCACCACCGCCGTATCCGCATCCGCCACCGTAATGGTTTCCGTAGTCTGCGTCGCAAATGGATTTACCTTCAAGGTGAATTCCGAAACCGCGAGCGCGTTCGTCCGCGAAAAAACACGCAGTGCGGTGTTGTCGCTGGTAAAATCAAATTCAAACACGCGGCGAACCGCATCCGCATCATCAGCAATCGCCGCCGCCAATTTGCTGTCATCAACAGTCAGCATATTACGAATTTGCGGTGTATCCGTGGTTGCTGCTTGGTCAAAAAGAGTAACCCCAATATCAGAAAGCTTGTTATGCGCACCTGTTGCTAAGCCGCTAACCAGCGAAGAAACCTGTGAATTAAGCTCCGTCATCGTAGAGCGGAACAGGCTGTCGTCATGCAAAACCGCTGTATCTTTATAAGTCCCGTCGTCGTTCAAATCATACTGCTCTGCCGCAAAAGATTTTAGCTCGTTATAGGCACTCACAAAATTGATTATGCTGTTTTTAGTGATGGTCGCATCCGCCTCCACCGCAACCGTAATATCCGTTGTCGGAGCAGCAACCGTGTCCTTTTTAATGGTAAGAGAAACGCCGTCAACAATATCACTAATAACGCTACTCTGGCGGGTAATAGCCGCACCATTAAAGGTAAAAACAGAATTCGCAGCGTCTTGTTTATCGCTCACCGTAATCTGACTAAAAACGCCAGAAGCATCCACCAATGTTCCAACCACATCAATATTGTTAAAATCAAAATCAGCATCCAAACCAGTTTCCGTAGCCGAAAATGATAGCTGATATTTACCTGTAGAAATTTTGATAATGCTAGCTGAAATCCCTGTGTCGTCCGACACAGCATTGAATTTTGCCGCCACCGAATTCAGGCTTTCACCCGCACTCAGAGTTATATTCTGACCGTTGAGGGTAAAAGTTCCTGCTTTGAATTCGCCAACGGCTGGCGTGGCAGAAACTGCCGCTGTGTCCGCCGTTGCAATATTTATATCACCCGTTGATTGCTTTTTTGCCGCGGCAACGCTGGTGATATCGCTGATGGTATATGATTGCAGAACCGCCCCCGGTGAAATTGTCGCCGATACATATTCCGAGCCAGCAATGCTGGTGTTGCTGCTAATGCTAACTGTGCGATATTTGAAGGCATTATCCGCCGCATTACCAACTCCGGGAGGATTGCGAAGAAAACCCACCGAGTCCTTCAATTTGCCGAGCAATGTTTTGAACTCTGAAAGTGATGCTGATTTTTTATCGTTAATATCAATTTTATCTTGTAGCTGGACTGCGGGCAAAGCTTTCGCCTCGGTCAGAGCCTTAACCAGACTTTCAGTATCAATCCCCGAACCGCCAGCACCACCAACAACGGTTTTGCCGCCAGAACTGAAAAAATTACCAAGTGTAACCGCGCCCATAAAAAAACCTTTAATTAAGTATTCTTTTAGCCATAGCAAGCAAAAACCATGCCTAGAGAACAACCACATTAGAACCTGTTTAGAATCTCGCTATTTTGCAGGCAAAAAGCGAAGTTTGCGAGAACCGCAGCGCAGTGTACACTAAGTACATGAGCAGCGGAAGCGCAGCAAACAAAGCGTTTGCCCAAAATAGTAGAGATACTAAGCAGGTTCTCAAACATTTATTCTCAGTGCCGTACTTTCATTCTCACCACCCAGCTTAAATAAATTAGGCTCGGGGATATAGGTCACCTTCCCATCACGAAGGCTGGTAAATCTGGTTACATATTGCCCAGTAACATCCTTAAATATTGTAAAAGTTCGGTCGCTCACCACAAAAATATCAGACACTGCCGCCGCAGCTCTACGCACGGCTTGCACTCTTTGTTGCTCCGCTGCCTGCGCGTCAAACCCACCTGCATTTTCTCCCCCTAAAGGCAAAACAGGCACCTCATGCTTTATCGCAATGGGTGCCGCAGCTGGTGCAGAAGGAGCAGATTTTATTACAATGGGCGGCGTTTTTATTATTCCTAAATTATCCATATTAACCTCCTAATAATCTCATCAAGGACTGCTCGGAGGGAAAATCCCCCCGAGTCATTCCCTAAGTAAGACTACTGAATCAGTTTCAGCAAGTTTTGCAGCTGTTGGTTAGCCTGAGCAAGTACCGAGATACCAGCTTGCAGTTTAACCTGTGAAGTTGCATAAGCCGTTGATTCGGTTGCCACATCGGTGTCAAGTAGTTCACCACGAGCCGCATCCTGATTCTGAACCGCAATCTGGATGTTCGCCGAAGCAAAGTTAAACCGAGATTGCAACGCACCAACCGATGCACGAAGAGTGGTAACCGTCTTAAGAGCGGTATCCAGCTGATCGCTAGCCTCAGTAGCAGCTGCCTGTGTCAACACATTCAATGCCTTACCACTGAACAATGTGCTAGTTTTCGCACTACCGATAGAAACCGATAGCGTGTCAGTAGCTGAAGCACCGATTTGGAAAGACAGAGCCGAAGAACCAGCCGTTGCACCGAAAGCAGTTTTAAGCGCAGCTTCCACTGACAAAGCTTTTTCCGCAGAGTCAATTACAATCGTTGAGCTTCCAGTGGTGAAGTTCACAAATTGGTTTGGATCTTCCGCGCTGGTCAGTCTGTAGGTTTGGTGTGCGCCAAGAGTGCTGCCAATACCAGATGCGCTTGAGTACTCAACACCATTGATGGTAAGAGCAAGCTTCACATCGGTATTGCTACCAGAAGGAGCAGTAACCACAACATCAGACAGATTCACATTAGTAAAATCTGTAAATTGTGCAGAAACTTTGCTGCCTTGTAGCGAACCAATAACCACACTGTCAGACACGATACTTCCTGAACCTTCATAGCTAGATAGGTTACGAGTTTGCAAGAAGTTCAAGCTGCTGAACGCACCATCGAGGCGAGAAGCAACCGCGTCCGCACCAGCTTGGTTAGCGAAAGAAACAACTTTATTAGCTTGCAACTGAATGTCAAAGAAGCCACCGCTCTTGCCGCCTACTGTATCAGAGTATAGACGGATGCGGGTGTTGCTGGTAACTACCGCATCAACATCTTGTGCTGAATAGGTAAAATCACCAATCTTGATTGACAAATCAATCGTATCAGTTGTGCCAGTATAGGTAGCTTCAAATCCACTTAAAGTACCATTAAAGTCAGGATTTGACATACCAGTCACATCAACACCATAGCTAGAGGAGTCATTGGTCAAAGTACCACCAACAAGCGCACCACTGGTTAAGTTTTGCGTAATTGCAGCATTACCACCAGAAAGCGTTTTCACATCACCAAGACCTTTTGCCGTGAAGGTTAAAGAGTCATTGGTAGCAGTGATATTAAGCTGGTTAAGCTCATAAGCAGTCGTGCCAACGGCATGACCATTTGCCACATAGTTGTGGAAAGTAGAAAGAGCATTGTTAATGGTTTCTTGAACGGTAGAACCAATCAAGATTTCATTAGGTGCTGCGGTTGTGGTATTAGCAGTGAAGATAAAGCGTTGACCACCAACAGTGATGTAGTCATTCGCAGTTGGCACAGCAGTGAACAAAATAGAAGCATTCGCTTTAGTTTGCCCAAGTGATACCAATATATCATCACCGATAGAACCAGTAACCGAGGTGTCACCTTTACCAATACCATCATCCACACCGCCTTTTAGCGTAGAGGTGGTAACCTGTGACAACGCCGCATTGGTAGTCGTAACAGTAGTAACAGTGCTACTCGCTACACCACCAATATTCGCACCAGCATTAACCAAAACTTGGTCAGTAGCAGGGGTTGGAACAGTGGTATATAGACGAATGTTGTATGCACCAAGACCATCTGCATCGGAAAGAATAGCAGCATAAACACCTGTATCAGCTTGTTTAGAATTGATACTAGCAACAATTGAGTTCAAAGTATCAGCCGCAGTGTAGGTATGCAGAGTTTTAGCTTCACCATTGATGGTAATAGAAAGATTATCACCAACCGCGAAAGGAACAGCCGCACCAGTTGCACCAACTGCCGCAGTAACCACAGTAGCAGCGGTCGCCACAGTAATACCAGTTGAACCAGCAGCACCAGCAACATCAATATAACCAGTTGAGATGATACTCTTACCAGTAAAGCCAGTTGTGAAAGCACCAACAGTACCATTCGTGCCAACGCTAGAAAGCCTATCACCAGCAAGCAAATTGGTAGCCGCAGCCGCAGCATAATAGTTTGTACCACCATTAATTAATACATTGCCAGCATTCCCAGCATATTTAATGCGAACATTGTAAAGATTGCTGTTATCACGCACCAAAGTTGCAGAAAAACCAGTTGTTTGTGTGCTTGCATTAATACCATCAACCAGACCTTTTAGAGTATCGCTCGTGCCAAAGGTGTGAAGCGTATGAGCAGTCCCATTCACAGTAGCGGTAAATGTATCGCCATCTTGGAACGCCGTCGCCGCAGCCGATGTCGCAGCAGAAATCTGAGCGGTTGCGCTGGTAAAGCTGGTGTTGGTTGAGAACAAGTTGAAATAACTAGCCTGACTACCACCATCAACCACCGCTTCATCAAAGGTATTAGCGGCATCTAAGATTGAAGTTGCCGCAGTAGCATTAGAAGCAGTAGCAGTTGCAGTTGCTTGTGCTGTGAAAGTGAATGATGTTCCAGTCGCACCAGTAATCACGCCACGCAAATCAGTATGAGCGATACCACCAACCGCAGCAGCCGTACCAAGATTGATGATAACACGCTGACCAACCGCATAAGAGTTTGCCATGGTAACAACAACGCTTGCAGAGCCGTTGGTTGTATCAACATCACCGATAGGTATAGCAGTTATTGCAGCAGGAGGAGTGTTATCCAAGCGGAAAGCATTGCTAAGAGAACCACCAGCGCGAGCAGTAGCAGTTAGTGTCGAACCAGAAGCAGAGTAAATCGCTTCACCAAGAGTGGTGTTATAAGTTGTGCTATCAGAAAGAGTATTCAAACGATCAGCAAGGTTTGAAACAGTTTCGGTAATGCTTGCGCCAAGGTTAAACTGAGCACCAGTAGCACCAGAAGCAACAGCGGTCATCGTCGTGCCGTTGATGGTCACAACTTCACCAGCAAGAATATTGCTAGAACCAAAGTTAAGACTCAAAGCACCTTGAGTTGCTGCGGTTTTCACTTCCGCAACAGCAGCAGAAGTAGAAAGCGCACCGTTTAGAAGCTTCACGCCGTTGAAGTTTGTAGCACCTGTAAGACGGTCAATTTCGGTTGTTAGAGCTTGGAATTCTTGATCCAGATAGCCACGGTCGGTATCGGTAAGCGAACCAGAACCCGCTTGCAGAGCAATAGCTTTTTGGCGTTGCAGAATTTCAGTTACTTGGCTGAGCGCACCATCCGCAACCTGAAGCAATGAAGTACCTTGCGAAGCGTTGGTAAGAGCAGTACGAAGCGCGGTTACTTGGGTACGAAGTGAAGTACCAGTTGATAGTGCCGCCACATCGTCTGACGCTTTTACGATACGATTACCGCTGGAAAGACGAGATACGGAAGCCGAAGCCGCCGCCGAAGCATTTGCAATATTCGCTTGTGCGAAATACGCAGAAATATTGGTATTAATTGAACTAGTCATGGTCATTCTCCTACATGGACATTAATAATAAAAAGAGCTAATTGCTCCAACTAACCATGCAGCCACATGGCTACATATAAAACCATTATTACCGATTATTTATTAACAATCCGTTAAAATGGTAAATTTTTTTATTTAATTTTTTGCACCAATAATTTTATTCAACAAAATCAAACTAATAATCCGCGCATTCTTGCCTCTTTGTTCCAGCCAGTCTCTGCGTATATTTGCAAAGAGAAAGCTGGATCTGCCAAATGCTCAAGAAAGCGCGAAAGGCTTTGAACTATTCTAACCACATCATCTTGATGCAATTCTATGTCACTAATACTATATGATGACATAAGTGCAAGCCTAAAAATAGCCAAACGCACACCAATAATAGTTACGCGCTCTGGCAAAGTTTCACCAAGTCCTGCGAAGGGAAATAGCGCGGATGACAGCTGTGCCGCCAACCATTTTTTCATTAGTGCATCACATTTTTTCGCAAAATTATTTTGCCAAGCCGCATAAATATTTTCATATTTTTGCAAGCTACCATCGCTAGTATTTATCAGCACATTTTCCCAATCCAATTTCACGCCAAGAGCATTTTCCATATCAGCAATTGTTTGCGCGAGGCGCGGCGGAACTGATTTTTTTGACGCCACCAGCAAACCGCATAATGAATGCAGCAAATTAAACGGGTCATTGATATTTTTTTCTGGCACAGGCAACCGACCATCAGCAAGGCGAAAATACATCGGCGCGGCGTTTGCCCAATCTTTTTTCGGCAGTAGCTGCAATGAGCGCGAAACGCTGGCAATGCGTGCAAATATCTGCTCAATGCTTGCCGCCTCGTCCTGCGTTGCCGCAATAAATAAATTATGCACCGCCAGCGCATCGTCCGCCGAAATTTCGTCAGGCAAAATATTTTTTATTTCCTGCGGCAAACGCGCAAATTCCGCATTCACAAAAATAAATGGCTGCTCATCATATAGCGCAATTCGCGCTATTTCAGGGCAAGACATCGTGGCAGTCATCACCAGAGCGTCGCCAAGTTTGCGCGTTATACGCGGATAAAGAGCGCAGGCATCGCCCAAATACCCCTCACCTTTTTCCAACTGAATTCCGCATTTACCATCAGAAAATTTCACGCAGTAACCAGTCTGCGCGTCTTTACGCATTATGAAACTATAATCACAAAATCCCACATGTGGATTTTGTAGTGTACCACCACCATCTATCTCAACCGCATCCAGCAATTCAGGCGCGGAAGTTTTGTATTTTTCGTAGGTCACAGCGTCCACCTGCATAGACCAATGCTTGCAGCAAGTATCGGCGCATTTATCCGCTACGCAAATAAATTTTTCTACCAGATTGCTGCGGAGATTTTTGGTCATTGCCGCTAAAGCATGTGCTGCACTTTATAGGCATCGTTCTGGAACACGAACTGCATCCCAAATTTTTGCTTCACATCAATAATCAGCGGAGCGCGGGAATTAACCGAAAGCTGAACCTTGTCAGGGCGGCGATGCACAGAAACCAAGAGCAACACCAGCAAATCATCATCAGCAATTTGCAAATCCTGCGCCGCGCCGCGCAAATCCGCTGGCGCAATAATGGAATTACTATAATCAATAGGCAGAGTGATGAATGACAGAGGGATTTCATCCAAAGATTGCAGAAGAACAAACTGCTCCATCTTAGCGCTATTAAAATTTGCCAGCACAAAATTGGTTTTGTTGGGCATTCCGAGCAAGCCGCGGGGAAAATGCACAGCGCGAGAAAGATCAACCGAAATTTCGCCAAAGCGCGACTGAATAGTTTCCGTCGTTTGCAGCATAGCAGGATTAAACCCACCACTTGCTATCATTGAGAAGGCTGATTGATTTAGCATGTTATACCCTTCATTCTATGTTGCATTATTACTCTATAACACAACTTCGTTATTTTATCGTAAAAAATCTGAAAGTTTCAAGGAATTAATTTTAGCAAATGCTTGAAAAGATGCTTGCAAAATTCCTTGATTGATTGCCACCTGTGTTGAAACGGAAACTAAATCAGCATTTCCTATCTCCTCTTTTACCCCTTGAAAATATAATTTGAATGAATCGTGGCGCGTGTTGATATTGTCCAAAGCCACCTTGTTTTGATTAACCACAGCGCGGGTTGCAATAACTCCGTCAAGCCCTTGTGTCATAAGCTCATAAGCTTTTTGCAAATTATCATCTGATTCATTATCATGTCCTTGTTGTGCCATGGCAAGGCCAGCAAAAATTTTCTGAATTCCCTCGTCATCCGCACGAACATTATAAGTCATTTCGGTGCTATCATCCGCCCGCAGCGTCACATCCGCCTTGCTGCCTTGGTAATAACCATCATCAGGCACGCCGTCTTGTTCAAGCGTAGGGAAAGTATCGGAATCCACTGGCGGTGTGTCGGTGCGTGTGCCGCTGAATAAATAACGACCTTCAAGGCTAGTGTTGAGTTGGCTAACCAGCGATTGCCAATTGCCTTTTAATATTTGCGTAAATGCTGCGTTATTAAAAGTTCCGCTTCTGCGCTGGGAGATTAAGCTTTTTAAGCTAGCCGCAGTGTCAATAACTTGGCTTAGGATATTATCGGTCGTATTCAGCCGCGTTGTCGCCACCTTGTTATTATTTAGATAATTATCAGTTTTGGCAATTTTATTTTCCAGAAGCAAAAACTGCTCAGACGCGCTGCCGCCTAGCCCCGCGAAATCCTGCGCCTTATTGCCGCTGGAAAGCTGTGACTGCTCATCGGCGAGCTGAAGCTGTATCCGACTTGCATCACGCAAAGTATTTTGATGTAGCGCGAATGTACTTATACGACCGACTGACATAATATAATAACTATCCCCCAATTTGTAACAAGGTTTCAAATAAGGCACTAACTACCGTTATTATCCTTGCCGATGCGCTATACGAATTTTGATAAACAATGGTATTGGCGAGTTCCTCATCCAGATTTACGCCGCTGATGGAATCCGACCGCTGCCCGTAACCATCAAGCAAAGTTTGCGCGTTGGTTTGCGTAGTCGTGGCTGCGGTTGCGTTGGTTGCGGCAGCACCTATAATCTGCCCCGCATAAGAGCTAAAGGAAACTTTGGTCTGTCCAAGCCCACCCGCCGCTTCAAAACTTGCCGACTGCACGCCAAGCTTCGCCAAAGCCTGTATAATGCTGTTATCGCCGATATTGCGCTCGTAGCTATATTTTGGTTTGGCATTGACATCTGTAGATTCTGGGATTGCCGAAAGCTTGCCCAGCGCAATCAGGTTTGGATTATCGGTAAGCCGTTTTTCCACCTTCATCGCAAAAGCACTGCCCGCATTTTTAATCTCGCGAGCATCGCCGTCATCAACAAAGAAATTATTCAGCCCAAAAAAATGCGCGAAATTGCGGTTGGTTGCAGCCGTTGGCGGCGTGTCGTTTGGTTTGCCAAGCTCCACACTATCCAGTGGGTCAATGGCGATATAGCTGCTGGAATTTCCCGCCACAATTTGCAAATAGCCTTTTTTGGTGGTGGTGTATGCGCCGTTGAATTTCGCCAGCTCCACGCCGTTTTCATCCACCAATTTTGCCACCAATACAGGTTGCAGCGAGGAAGGCGCAACAATATCTCCGTCAAGATTGGCAGCCGTTGCGGCATAGCGATTATTAAGCAAATTCGCATCGTTATTATTAACGCGGTAACTAACCACCGAGGTTGATATTTTCCCCGTCGCATCCTTCACACCGACACTCACCTTAACTGTATAGTAAGACGAGGTTTGATTGCTGCTTAAATCAGCCGTAATCGTGCCGCTTGCTTTGGTACGAACGCTGTCACCCGCTGCAATATCCGTATATTTCGGCGTGATGGTTTGGGTGCTTTCCGTATATGTTCCGCCTGCTGTTGCCGCCGTTGCAACGCTAATATCAAAGCTGCCATTTTGCACATTACTAACAGTAAAATACTGCCCGAAATTATCGGTGGGAATGCCGTCAATTGCGCCACTTGGAACTGACAAATAAACGCTATCACCATTCTTCAGAGTGCCTGTTCCCGTTGTGTTTATCGTAACTGTTTTGCTGCCCGCTGTGGTTACATAATTATTGCTTGCGGCAAGCGCGATAGCTGGCAAGGTTGAAGTCGGCGCGGTAAGAGCGGTGTCGGTGTCATCCAATATCTGAACATCGGTTACAAACACTTCGGCATTATCCGCGGAAATATTTTCCATATTGAAATCAAAATTAAATAGTGGCGGCACACCGGGTAAATTTTTGCTGTTGGAAACAAGGCTGATATTGTTGATATTCCCAAGCACAACCTTATTTTGCGGCACACCAAATTTGCTGTTTATTTCGTCAATAATTCCCTGCACTGTTGGCTTGCCATCTCCTATACCAGTGTTCAGCGTTGACAAATCCAAATCAAGCGGGCGCGAGCTTGGCTCATCGGCGTAGCTTGGCGCAATTGGCTGCCCTTTGCTATCCAACACCGCAATCCGAATACTGCCGCTCCACTGGCTATAATCATCGGTACTAAGTAAATGCGTCCCCGTCAGCTCATCCGCACCGGGATACCCAGTTCCCGTGTTATGCACAGCGTTCATCGTATCGCGCATCACCATCGCCATATTATCCAGCTGCTTCAAAATATCGGGTATCTGCCCATCGCGCATTTCCAGCAAGCCAGATAGCTTCCCGCTGCTCACTGCGCTGAGAGTTGTCTCACTAGTTCCGCCCGACACTAATTCTTTTGGTGTACCAGTCTGATTGCCCTTTTCATCCAAGCGATAAACGAGCAGAGGCGACAGAGAAACATTATTAGCAAAGCTATCAATAGAACCAGCAGGATTATAGCTTAATTCATAAACGCTATCGTCCAGCAAGCCAACGCCACTAACTGTAGAAATACTAATCTCGCCGCTAGGTTTGCTATAGGTTTGCACATCAAGATATTGCGACAAATCCTTCACCAAAGAATCGCGCTTATCCAGCAAATCACCAACCGATTTTCCGAGTGCTTTTTCAGTGTTTATCGTCTTGTTTAGCTTATCAATTTCTTTAATGTCGTTATTGACCGCGTCCGCCAGCAATTTAATATCCTGATCGGCTTGGAAGCGTAAATCATTTAAGCCGTTTGACAAATCGCTAACCCGACCCGCCAAAGTCTTGCCGATATTAACCGCATTAACCCGCAGTGAAGAATTTTCAGGCGTTTCCGCGAGCGATTGCAGAGCATTGAAAAAGCTGCTGATATTCGCGTCCACACTGTCGCGATTTCCGGGTTTGCCGAGCAGGATTTGAATTCTATCGGCATAGTCACTAATCGTATTTGCCTCGCCAACTTTTGAGTTTTGCTCGCGCACCGAACGAATCAGATAATCATCCACCTTGCGGCTAATATCCTTAATGCTAACGCCCGCACCATTACCATCCAAATATAGCGATTCTTGGTTGATTATCTTGCGGCTATAACCAGGGGTATTGGCATTGGCAATATTTTGCGACAACACCGCCAGCGATTGACGATTAATGTTCAACCCCGAAAGCGCGTTATTAAGTGATAATGCTAGGCTCATATTGTTTCGTACTCCGTAGTCTGTAGCTCGTAGTCCGTAGTTAGTATCTCGTAGTTAGTAATTCGCCAAACGAACCACGGACTACGAAGTACGAACTACTCACTACGATCTTCATATCGTCTGGTTAAGCGTCACCGAAAGTGTGTTAAACGAAGCCGCACCCGTAAAGCCACCGCCGTTATAAGTGCGGCTTTGCGTAGTTTCCTTCACCACATCAGTTATGGCCTGCACAATTTTGTGATTAACTTCCTTGGCAAGCAATAATTTGCGGTGATTTTCAGCAAGAATATCCTCAAAAACGCTTGCGATTTCCGCAAGATCCTTCCTGTCCGTAGAGGGAATGGTTTCCATGAGATGCGGATGGCGGTCTATGAGCTTTTTTTGCGCTTCCAGAGCATTGGTCAGGAAGTTTTTTTCATTCTGCAAGGCTTCAATTTTTTTCACCTTCATATCGCCAAGCAAATCCACCTCCTCCGCCAGCAACTGCGCCAGACGCGCCGTTATCGTAATCACATCATGCACACGAAAATCATGCACATTGTCTGCTGTTTTAACTTGTGTAACATTATCCATTTTTCTCTCCGTTTGTTTGCGGAACTTCTTGCATTCTAAGAAGCTCCCTCTTCACATAGCTAGCAATTCCTATGCCACCAGCCTGAGTCATGATTTTTCCATATTCCTGCACCATCAGCCCTTTATAGATTTCATCTGTATCGCCCGTACCAAACGCGCTCTGCCCGCTGGATTCACCGAACATCTGCTCGGTCATCTGGCTGATGAACATAGATTCAAAGTCTTTGGAAACCTTCTCCGCCTGCTCACCCGTCATGTTTTTCTTCGCCAAATTCGGCAATGCTTGCTGTATCGGTGCTATATCTAAACTCATATTTTCCCCCAATTTATGCTCGGTAATATGGCTGAATAAGCAATCTTCGTGCCAAAACGCTCGCCTTCTAGGACGGGGGAAAATTTTTAGTGTACTTAGCTATTTTTTGTGCTAGCATGAAATCAAACATTGAATTACATGCTAAGGGACGATATGATTAGGGCGACTGATATTCACTCACTGACCGACTTCACCCGCAACGCAAAATCCTATATCCAGCATATCAAAGAAACTGGAAACCCGATGGCGATCACCATAAACGGCGACGCCGAAGTGGTTATACAAGATGCTGTTTTATTTCAAAAAATGTGTGATGCACTCTCTCATGCTAAGTTTATTTCAGCTATGCGTGAAAGCGAGCAAGATTTATCCGCTGGCAGAGTTCAAGAACTTGATATAGCAATGGCGGAGATTCGGAGAGAGCTTGACCTATAGAATAAGGATAACAAGCAGCGCAAAAAGCGATGCTGCCAGCTATGCGTCATTCATTCGCAATGAAAATCAGGCGAAAACGGCAGCTAAGGCATGGCTGGACGGAATTCACACAGAAATAATGAAACTCTCGGATTTTCCTTTGAAATTTGCGATAATACCAGAAGCACACGAACTTGGTTTCCCCTACCGCTCTTTTAATTACCATTCTCATCGCGTAATCTATTCAATTTACAAAGACGAAGAGATTATAATAATCCACCGCATCTGGCACAGCGCACGCCCATTCTCTGGCAATGACATAATCTTTTAAGCACCCCTAAAACCTAATGCCTACCTAGTCCTAATCTCCGCTTGCAGCGCACCTGCGGCTTTGATGGTTTGCAGGATGGTGATTAAATCGCGCGGGCTAACGCCAAGGGCATTAAGTCCCGCCACCAAGTCCTTAAGGCTCGCGCCCTTGGTCAGCACCGCCATCCGCGCACCAGGTTTTTCATCGGTGGTGATGGTTGTTTGCGGCGCGGCGACGGTTTCCGCAGTTTCTGGCGCGAATGGATTCGGCTGCGAAACGATTGGCTTTTCTTCAATCTTTACCACCAAATTCCCCTGCGCCACCGCCACTGTGTCAATGCGGACATTTTCGCCCATGACTATCGTTCCCGATGCTTCGTCAATCACGATTTTCGCCACTTGGTCAGTTTCCACGGGCAGAGTTTCAATATCGGCGAGCAACTGCGTCACATTATTGCGATAGACTTCAGGCACGGAAAGCACCACCGTTCCCGGGTCGGAAACATTGGCAACGCTTGGCCCAACATGTTCATTGATAACTTCAGAAATGCGCTGCGCCGTTGATATATCTGGGTTGCGTAGCGATAATTTTAGTTCAGGCATTTTGTTCAGGGCGAAATCAATCTCGCGCTCCACAATCGCGCCGTTAGCAATAAATCCGCTAGTGGGAACGCCTTTGGTAATCGTCGTCGCCTCGCCCTGCGCCTTAAACCCGCCAATAGCAACCGCACCCTGCCCAACAGCATAAACCTCGCCATCTGCGCCATATAGGGGCGTGGCAAGCAGCGTGCCGCCTGCGAGGTTTTTCGCATCGCCCATCGCGCTAACCGCAATATCAACCTTGCTGCCAGTGCGGGCAAATGGCGGCAGGGTGGCGGTAATCGTCACTGCCGCGACATTCTGGGTTTTTAGCTCTGTGCCGCGAGTATTCACCCCTTGGCGCTCCAAAAAAGCAATCAAACTTTGCTCGGTGAACGCGCTGTTTTTAAGTTTATCACCCGTGCCGTTCAAGCCCACCACCAAGCCATAACCCATCAGCATATTCTCGCGCACACCCTCAACACTCACAATATCTTTCAGGCGCGATTCGGCATGCGACATAGACGACATGGCGATTAAATACCCAAGCAGAACAAGGAAAACCGCACAGGGCATCACTATAAATTTATAAACCAACACTGATATATATCTTTGCATCATAACCGCAAATTCCTAAAAATTAGTCTACGGGATACCAAGCAATTACTGTGCCACAAGGCAAAGTATCTTGCCCCCGACACATTCTTGTCATGCCGTGCTTGTCGTCCCGCACTTGTTGCGGGACATCTGGAAAGAAAATTCTAGATTTTCTATTGTTTTTAACCAGACCCCGCTATAAAAGCGGGGTGACAAGCAATAAGTCTTTTTCTATGTTTTTTAGAAATTGCATGGTGGTAAGGGCAAAATCGTATAAACTATTGCTTAAAAAGAATAAGATGCTATAGTTATTAACCTCCGCTTAACCTATCTGTGGTAATCCTAGTTGGTAAATAATTCAGGGAATAATATTTGTGGAAACCTCAGTACTTATTGTTGAAGATGAAATTGCTATCGTAACTTTGCTGCGTTACAACTTGGAGCGCGAGGGTTTTCGCGTGTTCTCCACTGGTGACGGCGAGGAAGCAGTGGGCATGGTGAAGGATTGCCGCCCTGATGTTATCGTCCTTGATTGGATGCTGCCTTCCATGTCGGGCATCGATATTTGCAAGCAACTGCGCTGGAATCCTGAAACTAAGGGCATTCCGATTATCATGCTCTCGGCTCGCGGCGAGGAAAGTGACCGCATCAAAGGGCTGGACGCAGGGGCGGATGATTATTTGGTAAAGCCATTTTCGCCCGCCGAGCTTATCGCCCGTATTCGCGCCGTTTTCCGCCGTTTTCGCCCGTCTTTATCGGAGAAAATCCTGTCTTTTGCTGGCATAAAAATGGATGTGGCGGGGCATAAAGTAACCCGCGATGGTGCGGATGTGCATCTAAGCCCGACCGAATTTTCACTGCTGCGCTATTTCCTTGAGCATCCCGCCCGCGTATTCACCCGCGAACAATTGCTAGACGCGGTTTGGGGGCATGACATATATGTTGAGCTGCGCACAGTGGATGTGCATGTTCGCCGCTTGCGTAAGGGCTTGAATTATGACGGCAAACAGCCCGACTTAGTGCGCACCATCCGCTCCGCTGGCTATTCCTTGGAAGAGGCAGGCAGCAGCGTCGGCGATAGCGACGACGGCTTTGACGAGGTTAGTGGGAAGTAATTATTTAGCCAAACCCAATAACTGATCCACATCCACCGCCGCCTCCAACATATCCGCCCATTTGTTCAAAATATTGTCGATATTTTCATAGTAATTATAACCTGTCACCCCGTTTTTATAACGGGGTCTGGTGATACTATCAGCAAATCCAGACCCCGCAACAAGTGCGGGGTGGCAAAGCCTGTCCAAGAATGAATTACGAAATTCATCATTAGCAAAAACGCCGTGGATATAGCTTCCCCACACCAAGCAATCGAGCGAGCTTGCGCCGTCAGGTTTTCCATTATCGCCGATGAATACAGGACGAGCGCAATCCGCCCCAATTGTTTCGCCGAGGTGGATTTCGTAGCCAGTGGTAAGTGGTGAGTGGTGAGTGGTAAGGTTACTATGACCACGCCAATTATTCACCGTTTTCTCCTGTGCAAAAACTGTGTCCACATCCAGCAAACCAAGCCCTTGCACTGCGCATTTTTTGCCTTCCGCGCCATGCGGGTCGGATAGGCTTTTTCCCAACATTTGATAGCCGCCGCAAATGCCCATAATCCGCCCGCCGCGCCGCCTGTGCGCTTGCAAATCAATATCCCAACCCTGCGCTCTTATAAATTCCAAATCTGCAATCGTTGATTTACTACCCGCCAATATCACCAAATCCGCATCCGCAGGAATAACTTCGCCAGCCACAACCCACTGCACACGAACACCTGCCTCCTGCATCAGCGGATCAATATCATCAAAATTGGCAATATGCGGTGTTTTAAGAATGCAGATGCGGAGCATATCCGCAGATGACGGCTGACGGATGGCGGCTGACAGGTTCAGAGAATCTTCCTGTGGGAGCTTGGAAAGTTCCGCAAAATGCGGCACAAGCCCTAAATTTTTCCAGCTCGTCCGCGCAGCTATTTCCGCCGCGCCGCTGTCAAATAAACTCGCATCACCGCGAAATTTATTGACGATAAAAGCTTTTATCATCGCCCTATCGGCTTCGGGTAATACCGCGTGTGTGCCAACGAGGCTAGCAATCACTCCGCCGCGTTCAATATCACCAACCAGCACCACGGGAATATTTGCAGCTCTGGCAAAGCCCATATTGGCGATGTCGCCCGAGCGCAAATTAATCTCCGCTGGGCTGCCAGCCCCTTCCAGAAAAACCAAATCCGCATCTTTGGCGAGTGTATGGTAACTCTCCATAACCGCAGGCAATAATCCCCCCCGATATTCCTGATATTCCCGCGCACCCATGGTCGCCACCACCCGCCCGCGCAGGATAACTTGGCTGGTTTTATCGCTTTGTGGCTTGAGGAGTACAGGATTCATGTGAACCGATGGCGCAACCCCCGCCGCCAAAGCCTGCAACCACTGCGCCCGACCAATCTCGCCAATTTCGCCATCAGCATCGGCTACTGCCGCATTGTTAGACATATTCTGCGCCTTAAACGGCATAACCTTTAACCCACGCCGCGCAAATAATCGGCAAAAACCCGCCACCAGCAAGGATTTTCCCACATCCGAACCCGTACCCTGAAACATGATAGAACGAGCAGGCATTAAAATTCCCGCCCACCAGCCGCTTCGGGATTGCGTTTTATCTTAATCATAACGCGCTGGTTGCGCATTTGGTTTTCGGTGATTTCCCTGCCCTGCTCGTCTTTATTGGGAACAACTGGACGATTACCAGCATAGCTAGCGGCGTGTAATTGCGATGGTTTTACGCCCTCATCAATAAGCAACGAAACGATGCGCGTGGCACGCATTGCCGCCAGTTCCCAATTATTGGAAAACGCGCTGTTTCTAAGCGGCTCATCATCAGTATAGCCTTCAACTTCAATCTGGTCATCATCGCGCACACCATTTTTTATAACCCTCGCCAGAGAGCGCAAAATAGGGAGCTGCTCTTCAGGAATTTCCGCGCTGCCGTCATTAAAAAATTGCACCGACGAAATATCCATATTGATGCCATTCACCGTTTTTTCCACCGAGATATTGCGTTCCGCGTTATTATTCACCACCACACCCATTAAGATTGGATAAACCTCGTCAAAGCTTGCGCCAAGCTTCAAAAAACCGTGATGTTCTTTTATCCATGGATGTTCTGGCTCATTGTTTTTGGTTGGGTTTGGGTGGTTTGATTTACTGTTTGAAACATAAACCAAAATAACAAAAAACATGAACAACAGCGTAATCATATCAGCATAGCTCATCAGCCAAGCATCAACATGATCCCCCTGCCCTTGTTTATGTTTGCTGCGCCTTCTGGAAATTCTACGCATATTCCACTACGCAGCTCTTGGAGATCTAAAAATATGCTGCATAGCCAGCTGCTGGTAATTATCAAAATCAAAATGTTTCGATGGTTCAAGAAAACTATTTAGTTTGTCCTGCATATAAAACGGGCTGCGTTTTTCCACCAGCATCGCAAACCCCTCCGCCAACATTTCATGACGAAACAACTCGCGCTCCTCTTTTTGCAACAATTTATCCGCCGCAGGCAAGCAAACCAGCCGCGCAATAAGGATGCCATAAAGAGTTGAAAGCATGGCGATGGCAAGCCCACTGCCGATATTATTTATATCCGCACCGACATTACGCAACAACATAACCATCCCGATTAAAGTGCCGACCATGCCAAAAGCGGGAGCTGTTGCCGCCATATTGCGCAGGACAGTAACAGGCGTACAGCGGCGTTCAAACTCTGCCTCAGCAACAGTGGTAATCATTTCACGAATATGGTTCGAAGTATAATCTGTCAGCACCAAATTAACGCCATAGCGCATTATCGGATCGTCAATATTATTGCCGATTTGTTTTTCCAGCTCCATAAAATCGCTAGTTTTAACGATATAAGACCAGAGCATCAATTGACGAATATCTTTGTGCAGCTTTTCGCGGCTAGAAGGAACTTCCTTCAGCATATTTTTAATGGTCAAAAATGCGGATTTTACATCCTCTTTGTCGTAACTTAAAAAAGCATTTACCGCGCTGCCGCCAATTACGATAACAAGCCCTTCAATATTCAAAAAATAATCGCTAACGCCAAGCAGCATAGAAACAATGATGATTGCAACAAGTGCCGACGCAGCAAGAACAATATTAGAAGGTCTTTTCATAAAAATTCCTCTAGGACTTAAGCTGCGGGTGTACCGTTTCTCCGCCTTTGGTGAGCAGCGTTCCCGTCACTAATTCATCGTCCCATTTCACCGCCAAACCATCTTTAGCAACGAGCAAAGTGGAAACAAAATTATAGAGATTGCGGGCATAAAGCTGGCTAGCGTCCACCGCCACACGGCTGGGCAAATTGCTATAGCCAATTAGCGTCACGCCATGTTTTTCAACCACCGTGTCAAGCTCGGTTATCGGGCAATTTCCGCCGCTTGCCGCCGCTAAATCCACAATCACCGAGCCTTGCTTCATGGTTTTCACCATATCCTCGGTAATCAATACAGGCGCAGGACGATTTGGTATCAGCGCGGTAGAAATAACAATATCCTGTTTTTTGATGGTTTCCGCAATCAGCTCGCTTTGCTTGCGCTTGTAATCGTCGCTCATTTCCTTGGCGTATCCACCGCTTGCCTCGCCAGTTTCCGTTGCCGCGACTTCAATAAATTTCGCACCAAGACTTTCCACCTGTTCTTTAGCAACTGGGCGCACATCAAACGCGCTAACCACTGCGCCTAGGCGTTTTGCAGTGGCAATCGCCTGCAACCCTGCGACCCCTGCCCCAAGCACTAAAACTTTCGCGGGTGCAACTGTTCCCGCCGCCGTCATCATCATCGGCACAGCCTTGCCGAAAGTTGCAACCGCGTCAATCACAGCGCGGTAGCCAGCAAGATTGCTTTGCGATGACAAAACATCCATACTCTGCGCCCGCGAAATGCGCGGCAATAATTCCAGAGAAAAAGCGGTAATTTGTTTTGCGTTATATTTATCCAGTTGCGAACGGTCAGCAAAGGCATCAAGCATCCCAATAACTATTGCGCCTTGTTTCGCGCTGGAAATCAAAGCAGGGGATGGAGCGCGAACCGATAGAATAATATCGGCATCGCTCACATCCGCGCCGATACTCGCGCCAGCCGCCGCATAGTCCGCATCACTTATGGATGAGCCAAGCCCTGCGCCACTTTCCACGCTAACACTTGCGCCGAGTGCCACATATTTTTTGACCGCATCAGGCGTTGCCGAAACTCTTTTTTCACCAGCGATAACTTCACGGAGTATGGATATTTTCATTTTTCCCTCATTCGTTCATTACTCAATTTGTAATCGACTTATTGAATAACTGCAAAGGAGAAATTTAGATTATAATTAGTCAGGGCGATGTCAAGTTCTGTTCAGAAATTCGCTAGACCGTAGCGAAAGTGCCTTTTTCCGAGAACCGCAGCGCAGTGTACACGCTAGTACATGAGCAGCGGAAGCGCAGGAAAATGGCTCTTGCAGCAAGGTCTAGTAGAATTTATGGGCAGAACTTAGGCGACGCCAAAATCTGCGCCCACCCCTGCACCACCACGACCAACACCTTCAAATCTTGGTGCACTTAAATTGCCGAGTGAAGCATAGGAAACATCGGTCATACTAGCAGCAATTTGTGGCGCGACAATCTTGCTGAATTCCACTTTGAAAACTGCTAAAATCTGGGCGAGTCGTCCGCCACGCATACTAAGATTAGCCGCCGCTTGGTTAATCGATTTTTCGCCAAAAGATTGTTGCAATTGCACATGGGCGAAAATACCCGTACTAAAAAAACTATCCGCCTTAGTTTTGAAAAATGTAAAAAAATTCCCGCACCACCCAAACAGCGCGGTGAACAAATCATCCATGCTAGCAGGGTCTTGCGTCGAACCAGAAGCTTGTTGTTGCAACCGCGCCTGATTTGCTAAATCAGCAAAATTTGGCCCCTGCGGTGCGCCACCCATCTCTGCCATAAAAAACCTCGTAAAAGCTTACACACCAAACACTATAGCGTATTTTTTACAAAAAATCATGCTAAAAATGGTGTGCCAAAGGAATTAAGCAGCGTCCTCAGTAACAGCTTCAGACGGCTCACCCTTCAGTGCGGCGGAAATCACCCCAGCATTATCGCGGATTTTCTTTTCAATTTCATCCGCAATTTTTTGGTTATCCTTCAGGAATTGCTTGGCATTTTCCTTACCCTGTCCGATGCGCTGTTCGCCGTAAGAGAACCAAGAGCCAGACTTTTCAACAATGCCCGCCTTCACCCCGAGGTCAACCAATTCGCCAACTTTGGAGATGCCTTCACCATACATAATATCAAATTCAACGGTGCGGAATGGCGGCGCAACCTTGTTTTTCACCACTTTTACCTTGGTCAGATTGCCCGTAATCTCTTCCTTGTCCTTAAT
>SXRF01000126.1 GCA_005792635.1 Rickettsiales bacterium | reverse complement strand
GTCTGATGAGCTGACCGATTTTAACGGCACTATCCTTGGTAAGGGCGGTGTAAATGGCGGCAATGGTGGCGTTGCCGAAGTTTCGTCTAAGGGCGAGCTGGGCTTTAACGGCTTCGCTGACCTAACCGCGCCAAAAGGCGATGCGGGGACTTTGTTGCTCGATCCAGACAGCTTGTTTATTCATGGCGGCGGTGATTTCTTCTTCGGAACAGACCATTTCGTAAATAATGCCGCTATCGTAGCGATCCTTAATGGCGGGACAAATGTTATCGAAACCGCCATTAACAATATCGTGGTGCTGGCAAATATAATCTGGACAGGGGCTGGCTCGCTAACCCTTAACGCTGGCAACAACATCGCAGTCAATGCAGATATTAAGTCTTTCTATTTCGGTGGAACTGGCAATCAGGGGGCGGTTACCTTGAATGCTGGCAATAATATTGGCATGGGTGCGGCGGATATTTTAACTGGTCGCGGAAATATTAATGCAAGCAGCGTTGGCTTTACCATGAGTGGAAGCAGCGTTAGAAGCAATATCGGCGATGTTAATATAAACAATAGCGGAATATTTAGCAGCAATCTTGCAAATGTGATTTCTGGAAAAAGCGTAATATTGCATCAAAATGCTGGTGGTTTTATTCAGAACGCAATTAACGCAATTGGAACAACCACGGGCAGCGCAGGGGCTTTATTGCAACTCGGCAGCGGTTCATGGACAGAAGCTCTGACCATTGACCAAGGCAATTTCACCTTGCGTGGGAATGGTTCTTTGAACACTAAGATAAACGCTCCACTTGCTACGACTAATCCTGTTATTTCTGTAAATGGCGTTAATCATGTTACCGTTTCAAATCTTCAAGTTCGAGGTGGGGAAGTTGGTATTGAATCTACTAATAACCATGGCTTTAGGCTTGCTGGTTCTATTGTTTCTGGTGCTTCGCAAATTGGCGTTCTGCTACGCGATACGGTTAGTGCATTCATCGGCGGCAATTATTTTATTAATAACAATGTTGGTTTGTCAGGTGATAGCACGCTGCTTACCCGTGTTATCGGTAACGGCTTTACAGGCAACGACACGGGCATGGCTTTTGATGGCGATAGCCAGCTGCGCGTTGAGCTTAACGCCGTATATGGTGCGCCGACGACAACTGGTCTTTCGCTTAATAATGTGACCCAATCACCAATCACCAATAATAGTTTTGATAACATTGATACGGCTATTGATGTAATTGGTGGCAGTTCTATCGTTATTTCTAGGAATGAATTCACCAATATTGGAACTGGTGTGGACAGCTTAAACTCTTCTGGGTTGCTGGTTCATAGGAATAATTTCACAGGAGGCGATACTGCTATTTATAATTTTGGTGGCAGCAATTTCTTAGCATTTTCAAATGTTATAGATGATTTTATTGACGGCATTGTTGTTATTAATACCAACGGCACTTCTATTGCTGGAAACACAATCACCAATATTTATGCAGACGCGATATTTGTTGATCCTAGCAATGACATATATATAGCGAATAATAGCATTGATGGCGCGAACCATGGTATTCATGTTCAGGATGGCACTATTGCAAATATTCTGAATAACACCGTAACCGATACAACTTTTGGGATTTTTGTTGAAGACACCACTGGTCTTAAGGTTGCTGGCAATAATGTGAGCGGTAGTTTAATCGGTTCTTTAATCGAAGGTTCTGATGGTGCTGTTTTTGAAAACAATACCATGTACGATAGCTTCCTTGGTGCAGAGTTCAAGGATAGCAACAACTCAATGTTAACTGGCAATGAATTTACTAATAATTTTGTTGGTGCTAGGTTTATAAACAGCAATAATGCGACACTGACTGGCGATATATTTACCAATAACTTCTATGGGATTAGGTTCTTTAATAGCTCTGGCGCAGTTGTTGATAATGTGACCATTACTACAACAGCACTTGGAACTGGAATTGATGTTGATAATTCAGATTCTGTTTCTGTGCTTGGCTCGCTTATAAGAGATGGTGCTGTTGGTGTGGATGTAAGCGATAGCGATAATTTCAAGCTAGCTGGTAGCGATGTGCTGGGAACGACTGATACAGGCGTTAAGCTTGAAAATACAGTAGATACGCTTATCTCTGGCAACAGGTTGTATAACAACAAAATAGGTATTTCTGGTAAGAATACAGTTTCTACCGATATTTTTGGCAATGACATTCGCTATACCATCGCTGGCAACGCGACGGCTGGTATGTCATTTGAAGGTGACACGGATCTTACAATTAGAAATAACGGTATAGCGCATAATACCTTAACTGGCATTGCTCTTAGCGATGTGGTTATTGCGGATATCCATAACAATTTCTTCTGGAGAAACGACACTGCAATCAATGTGAATGGTGGTGGCTTCATAACCATCAATGACAATGATTTTACTCACATAAATGTTGGTGTTAACAGTGTTGGCTCTATTGATTTGCGTGTTACCAATAATGCTTTTGAAGACGGCACTACCGCCATCAACAATACTAACAGCACTGATTTCACGGCTTCTAATAATATCATAAATGATTTTCTTGACGGCATTATAGTGACTGACACTGGCGGGATTTCTATTGATGGCAACACCATCACAAATATTATTGGTGACGCTATCTTCGTTGATCCAAGCAGTGCGATATATATAGCTAATAATAATATTAATGGTGCTGGTCACGGTATTCATGTTCTAGATAGTGAATATGTTACCATTGAGAACAACACTGTAACCGATACGGGAACGGGCATTTTTGTTGAAAATATCACTAATGATCTTTCAATTCTTGGTAATGAAGTAAGCTTCAGTGTGAACGGAGCTTATATCTCGAACTCTGGTGGTGCGATATTCAATAACAATAACATTCATAACAATGTTCTTGGTTTGACTTTCATTGGCAGCGACAATGTTGTTACCAATAATAATACATTCACAGATAACGGCATTGGTGCTAGCTTTATAAACAGCAATAATGCAGTTATGACAGGTGATATATTTACTGGCAACTTGCTGGGAATTAATCTTGATAACAGCCAAAACACCTTTATTGATGCGGCTAATATAACCACGCCAGTTGGCGGAACAGGCATTCAAATTGCTAACGGTTCTGGTGGAACGCTGGTGCGTGGTTTGCAAATTACTGGTGGCGATATTGGCATCTTGATAGATGGAGCTGGCAGTTCTATGCAGTTTAGCGGAAATACCAGCTCGTTTGCTGGGCAAACCAACTATTTCGTTCTGCAAAACGGTGCTATGTTCGGTGAGACTCTTGACGCCAGCCAGCAATTCTTCGAAGGCGTTCGTGCTAGTGATTTCACTGAAGCGCAGCGTGATGCGGCAGAAGCAAAAACCATAGACATTGAAGATGGTGGCAGTGTTGGTGATGTTTTCTATAAAGACTTTATCAGCTTGTTTAGCTTCAGCGGTGAGGATAATGGGTTCTTCCAGCGTAGGAATGTTGGTTCTGGCTTATTTTCTTACGCGGGATTTATAATAGATAATAATACAGGGATTACACCACCTACTTTTGACATTAACAGCCTTGATTTAAGCTTGCTCGCACCATCTTCTGGTGGTGGCGGTGGTAACCCGCCTGTTAATGTTGGTAATATAGCACCTAGCCAGCTTGGGGATCTTGCTCCTGCGGCGGGTGGAAATGCTAGTAGTTTAGCGGCTCTTGAGCCAGCAGCTGGCGGTGGCAATGGTAACTGTGGTAACAGTTTCCTTGGGTCTGGTTTCCAGACAGGGTTTAATGCGGCTAGCTGTTCAGTTCAGTAGTAAGTTTCTCGGATGACAACAAAACAAACGGCAAATAATAAGGAAAAACCAAAGGGCGAACAGTCCTCTGGTCTTCCTCTTTTATATAAAAATCCTGTTGCACTTGACGGCGTTCGGCATGTTGGGGCTTCGGTTCGTGAAACAACGGATTTTTCTTTTGCTCGCCCTACAAATTCTTTGCCTATCAATGCCATTGAATTTATCGAAGCGGGAAAGAGCTATCCGATAGTTTTTACTGGTGATGGGAATACTCTGCCTGCGGCGATTGTCGGTTTGGAAAAAAGCAATTATTTTGTGACTAAGGACAATAAATGGCTGGCTGGGTCTTATGTTCCAGCTTATATTCGCCAATATCCATTTATATTTTTTGAACGCCCAGAAGAACAAAAATTTTATCTCTGTGTTGACGAGGCATCGTCGAATTTTAGCATGCATAAAATGACAGATGCGAACGCGCTTTATAGCGATGCTGGCGCACCAACGGAATTTACCAATAACGCCTTGAAGTTCTGCACAGCTTTTTATCAGCATCATCTTATAACCAAGAATTTATGCGCCGATTTGGAAGAGCATAAATTGCTACAGCCTTACGGCGCGGAGCTGACACTTAGTTCAGGTAGAAAAACTACGCTGTCTGGCTTCAAAATGATTGATGAAAAAGCCTTAAACGCGCTGCCCAACAAGGTTTATTTATCCTTCCGCGAGAAGGGCTGGTTGCCATTTATTTATTTCGCGCTCGCTTCGGCTTCTAATTGGAAGCGATTAGTTGATATGGAAGCCTCCGTATAGGTTCTATAGAGTCTAGCTTTTTTAATTTACATGTGATAATAGTGCATTGTTGTAAAACACATTTTACTTTGCATAAATATGTCACGAAAATCAATATTACTGATAATTACAGGCAGCATCGCCTCTTATAAGTCGTTGGAGCTTATTCGCTCTTTGCGTACGAGTGGGCTTGTTGTGCGTTGTGTTATAACCAAGGCGGCGGCGGAATTTGTCACGCCACTTTCGGTTGCAGCATTATCAGAAAACGCAGTTTATGGCGATTTATTTTCTCTGAAAGACGAAACCGAAATGGGGCATATCCGCCTGACTCGGGAGGCGGATTTGGTGGTGGTTGCGCCCGCCAGCGCGAATATCATTGCGAAAATGGCGTGTGGATTTGCCGACGACTTGGCGAGTGCCGCGCTGCTTGCCAGCAATAAACCTATAATTATCGCCCCTGCTATGAACACGCAGATGTGGAACAATTCAGCCACCAAGCGCAACATAGCGCAGCTTAAAGCTGATGGAATAAAAGTCATCGAGCCAGACAGCGGAACGCTTGCCTGCGGCGAAATTGGCGCAGGACGCATGGCGGAGGCTAATAAAATTTCCGAATATATTCTTTCCACACTCCAAACTCCAAACTCTACACTCAACAATCGCAAAGCGATTGTGACCGCTGGCGCAACCCATGAAGCGATTGACCCTGTTCGTTTTATTGGCAATCGTTCGTCTGGCAAGCAAGGTTACGCCATTGCTGAAGCACTTGCCGATGCGGGGGCGGAAGTTACTCTGATAAGCGGGAATACGACACTGCTTACGCCTAGTAATGTGAAGTTAGTTCAGGTGACAACCGCGCTGGAAATGCTTGCCGCTGTGGAAAATTCACTACCTGCTGATATTGCGGTTTGTACTGCTGCGGTGGCGGATTTTCGCCCAAAATCTGTGTCTGTGCAGAAAATAAAAAAAACGGCGGAAAAAAAACCACCAACCATAGAGCTTATAGAAAATCCTGATATTCTGAAAATTATTTCCGCACATAAAAAACGCCCGAAACTGGTTGTTGGTTTTGCGGCAGAGACGGAAAATCTGCTGAAAAATGCGCGAGAAAAACTAACGCGAAAAGGCTGTGATTGGATAATTGCCAATGATGTCGCGGGCGGAAAAATTTTTTCTGGTGATGAAAATGAAGTGGTTCTGGTGACCGCAAAAAAACAGGAAAAATGGCAGAAAATGAGCAAGGCGGAAGTTGCCAAAAAATTAGTCACAAATATTATTGAAAGCATGAAAAAATGACACAAGTAAAAATCGTAAAACTTGCTAATGCGGCGGACTTACCAATACCAGAATATGCAAGCGAACTTGCGGCAGGGGCAGATTTAATGGCGGCAATTGACGCAGATATTACGCTCGCGCCAATGGAGAGAAAACTTATTCCAACAGGAGTTGCTATTGCGCTGCCCGCGGGCTTTGAGGCGCAGGTGCGCCCGCGTTCGGGGCTTGCGCTTAAACATGGAATTAGCCTGCTTAATTGCATCGGCACAATTGACGCGGATTATCGCGGAGAAATTAAAGTTATTCTTGTGAATTTCGGAGCGGAAGATTTTACGGTTACGCGCGGAATGCGTATTGCCCAAATTATCATCGCGCCAGTGGTGCAGGCGCAGTGGCAGCAGGTGGAGAATTTGGATGAAACGCAGCGCGGCGAAAATGGTTTTGGCTCAACGGGATTTCATGTTAGTAGCCATGAGGTGAAGAAAAGCGCATGATTACGCCGTCTCGCAAAGTGTTTTATGCTGTGGAAGCTGTCGTCGCCATTGCTTATAACGCTGGTGCAAACCCTGTTGCTAGCCGTGATATAGCGGTGGCACAAGGGCTGCCAGCGCGTTATTTAGAGCAGCTGATGCAAAAGCTGGTAAAGGGCGGAATTTTGCGCGGTGTGCGCGGGCCAAGCGGCGGATATGTGCTGGCGAAAGAGCGTAGGCGCATATCAATAGCGGATATTTACTCGTTGTTGGATGAAGAAAAAGAAGGCGACCATAAAGGTTATAAAGGCACAAAGCTTGGCACATTGGTGGTAAAGCCTGTGTGGAATAATCTATCAAGCGTGATGGTGGATAGCTTGAAGCAAATTACCATCGCCGAGCTTTGCGAGCAAGCAGAGCAGCAAAAAATCAGCAAGACCATAGACGAAAAACTGGATTTTATAATTTAACCAAAAGGAGTATAAAAATGACAACAAAACTAGACCAAGCAGGACGCGGAAGAATTTATGATAGCATCGTTGAAACCATCGGTAACACGCCGCTTATCCGCCTAAACCGCCTTGCCAAACAAGCAAATGTGGTTGCGGATATTTTGGTGAAGGCGGAGTTTTTCAACCCGCTTTCCTCGGTGAAAGATCGTATCGCGCTTTCAATGGTGGAAGCAGCGGAAGCAAGCGGAAAACTAACGAAAGATACGGTGTTGGTTGAGCCAACTTCGGGCAATACAGGCATCGCGCTGGCGTTTGTTTGTGCGGCGAAGGGTTACCGCCTGATACTTACCATGCCTGAGAGCATGTCGATCGAACGGCGCAAAATTTTGAAGCATTTAGGCGCGGAATTGGAGCTTACACCAGCAGCAAAAGGGATGCGCGGTGCTATTGAACGGGCTGAAGAAATTGCGGGCGAAAATAAAAACGCGCTGATTTTGCAGCAATTCAAAAATCCGTCCAACCCAGAAATTCACCGCAAAACTACAGCTGAAGAAATTTGGAAAGATACGGATGGAAAAGTTGATGTATTCGTTACAGGCGTTGGCACAGGCGGCACGATTACAGGCGTTGCGGAAATCCTAAAAAACCGCAAACCAAGCGTAAAAATCATCGCCGTTGAGCCAGAAGATAGCCCTGTGCTTTCTGGCGGTAAGGCTGGGCCGCATAAAATACAAGGAATTGGTGCTGGGTTCGTGCCTGATGTCCTCAAAAAAGATTTAGTGGATGAAATCATCACCATCGGCAATGAAACGGCTTTCGCCACTGCCAGAAAAGCTTCAAAATTGGATGGTATTCCTGTTGGCATTTCATCAGGCGCGACCATTGCCGCTGCCCTTGAAGTTGGCGCACGACCAGAGATGAAAGGCAAAATCATCGTGGTTATTGCCGCCTCATCGGCGGAACGCTATTTAAGCACAGATTTATTTGCGGAGTAGGAGTTTTTATGCGTAATAAAATTAAAACAACAGCTGATAAAATTAACAAAATATCTGCAAAGGATATTATTGATCAGTCTGGTATTTACGAAATTATGGGTATTGATATAAAAAAATGTAATATGCCTATTATTGGTGTTGATGGTTTTTCTCGTCAAACAATTACATCAGATCCAAATTCAGTTGGGCATTTTATATTTACAAGATTACAGCCATTGCTGGAAGATTTAGTAAAGGCTAACATAATAGAACAAAAAGCCCCTTTTTTTGATTCAGAAATACATTCAATTAAAGAAACGCTTGCTAGCGAGTTATCTGTTATGGCAACTCAAGCTCATCAAATAAGCCATGATAAAGATGCTATATCAGGTTTGACTGAAAAAATGGGAGAAACACCTATTGTTCAATTACTAGATGTTACAAGACCTATAATTGATGAAGTAAATAAAACAATATCTAATAAAGTTAGAGCCGAATTATTGAAACCAAATCAGGTAGGTAATACATTGTAATTTGCAGAATGATTTTATTTGCGGAGTAGGGGCAAAACTTTGAATAACTCACCCATTTCTTCAGGCGAGGCGAGGCGTTTTAGTCCCGCAATCAGGGATTTTTGTTGCGCGTGATTGGATATTTCGCAGAGTTTGGTGGTGCGCTCACCCGCGCCTAGACGCATGAGGAATGCTCCTTGCGGAACGATGTCATGCGCGATTGCTCCTGCTTCCTGCGCCGCACGGGCGAGTGCTAAAAAATCAACATGGGCGGTGATGTCCGCATTGCCCGCATCCGCAAGCACTGGGTGATAGGCATGATTTTTCATGGCTTGCAGCGTGTCGCCTTGTTCGCCGTTCATATAGCCATAATCAATAATCAGTGCGCCGCCGCCATGCTGCGCTATATGCTGCGCGATTTCCTTGGTGATGCTGATTGCTGGTTCGCAAGTTTCACGGATTTTACCAGCCGCAGAAAAGCATAAATCGCCATTGTCATCCAGCTCCACCATGCGCTCATCATCGCCAATAAATTGCCGAATCGGCAGTGTGTCAAAAAATTCATTGGCAATTAGGAGCAGGGGGAGTTCGGGCAGAGTATCAATGCTTTCGTGCCACTCAATGCGTGGGTGCTTTCCCGCCAGAGTTTTCCATTGTTTTTGTTTGAGTGCAGGGCTGATTTCCACCAGATGCACACTAACCGCATCATGGAAGCCCTTAACATTTTTGGTTGCCCGCAAAATATCTGCCATCAGCGTTCCGCGACCCGCGCCTAGCTCCACCAGCGCGGCTTCCTGCGGTGCGTCGATAACTTGCCATTGATGCGCCAGCCACACGCCGATTATCTCGCCAAAAACTTGGCTGATTTCGGGCGCAGTGGTGAAATCTCCGCCTGCACCCAGCGGGTCACGCTGCATGTAATAGCCGTATTCAGGGTGGGCAAGTGCGAGTTCCATATATTCCGCTACCGAAATCGCACCATGCTCGCGTATGCGCTGTTTTATGAGTTCTTCAAGGCTCATTTTGCTTTTCGCACCACCAAATATATCCCACCAATAAGCATCGGGGCGGAGAGAAGTTGACCCATGGTCACGCCGCCATAGAGGAAACCAAGGAAGGAATCAGGCTCGCGGAAATTCTCGCAGATGCCCCGTGCCAAGCTATAGCCGAGCAGAAAAATGCCACTCAACTTGCCAGTTTTATCGCGCAGATTGGTGGTTTTTAGCAAAATAAACATGAGCAAAAATAGCACCAAACCTTCCAGAGTTGCTTCGTAAAGTTGGCTGGGGTGGCGCGGCAGATCGCCGCCAGTTGGGAAGACCATGCCTATGCTAGCATCGGTTACCCGTCCATATAATTCACCGTTGATAAAATTGGCGATGCGCCCGAAAAACAAGCCAAGAGGTGCGGCGCAGGCGAGCAAGTCGGTTAGTGCTAAAAAACGGATTTTATATTTGCGGCAGAACAGGAAAAAGGCAAGCACTGTCCCCAGAAATCCGCCGTGAAACGACATGCCGCCTTCCCACACGCGTAGAATTTCTAGCGGATGCGCTAGATAATAATCAGGTTTGTAGAAAAAAACATAGCCCAGCCGCCCGCCAAGAATTATTCCCGCCACCGCCCACATAATCATATCATCCAGCGCGGATTTACTGAGGTTTTTCAGCGGTTTTCGCGCATTCTCGCGGGCAATTACCCACCAGCCAGAGAGTATTCCCGCCATATAGGCAAGCGAGTACCAGCGCACAGCAAATGCTCCAATGTGAACAGCAACAGGGTCAATATTCGGGAAAGAAATCATTGTGATAATTGATTCTTGGTGTAATCAATAACTGCCGAAATTTGTTCGCTGCTAACCTCACCACCGCGATATAAATTACGGCGCAGAGCCTCAGCGAATTCAGCGTCATTACCGATAGTTTCTTCATATATTGCGATGCGCCCATAAAATGCTTGCACCATTTTCTTGATGCGCTTGCCGATGCCTGTGTCACTCGCGCCCATCTCGCGCAGGCTTCTGTCCATATCGGAAAAAAACACTTCCCACACAGCGCGAACAAACTCTGGCTGCTCATTTTTCAGCTGTTTGGTGAGCAAAAATATATGTAAGATTATGACATCAAAGCGACCATCCACAGTGTCATCCACGCCCCATTGCTCATAAAAAACAGGGTTTCGTGATTGCTCCACCAGCTTGATATAAGCATCGTGCGCCGCTAGTTTTTCTGGCGCGGGCGAGAAGATCTTTTTGAGGGCAGAAAATATCACGCTGCCTTGCCCAATTTTTTTGGAGTGAGCATTTCTTTTTGTAATTTCTCCATCGCCCGCACCTCAATCTGGCGTACGCGCTCGCGGGAAATATTATAAAGCTGGCTTAGTTCTTCCAGAGTGTCTGGCTCATCCTTCAACCTTCGGCGACCAATAATATCGCGCTCCCGCTCGTTAAGGCTGGCAAGTGCAAGACGCAGAAGAGCGCGTTTTTCGTCCAGCTCCTCGCGCTCCAGCATCACCGTTTCATGGCTGGAAGAAGGCTCAACCAGCAAGCTCATTTTTTCTTCTTCGCCGTCACCAGAAATAGCACTATTCAAATAGACATCATTGCCCGCCATACGGTTGTCCATATCAATTACATCTTCGCGGCTGACATCCAAAATACCCGCAATATCGCCCACCTGTTCATTGGTAAGCCCGCGCTCACCAATTGCACCAATGCGGCTTTTTATTTTACGCAGATTGAAAAACAAGCGTTTATGCGCCGCGCTCGTCCCGATTTTCACCAAAGACCAAGAACGCAAAATATATTCCTGAATTGCCGCCTTAATCCACCACATGGCATAGGTGGAAAG
>SXRF01000125.1 GCA_005792635.1 Rickettsiales bacterium | reverse complement strand
TCCGCGAGCTGGAAAACACTATGCACCGCGCTGTTTTACTTGCCACTGGCAGCGCGATTGAGCCAGATGCGATTTATCTTTCTGGCGCAACAGAAGAACAAAAATCTTCAGTCCCTAGCCCCCAGTCCCCAGTCCCTAATGCCAACAATCCACTGGTTGGCAGAAGCGTGGAAAGCGTTGAGCAAGAGCTGATTATCGACACGCTCAACTATTGCCTCGGCAACCGCACCCATGCGGCGAATATTCTTGGGATTTCCATCCGCACCCTACGCAACAAACTAAAGGCTTACGGCGAGCAAGGGCTGGCTGTACCGCCTGCTTCTGACACCGACTAACAATTGTCACCCCGCCGAATGGCGGGGTCTGGATAAAAAAAGAAAGGAATTTATATGGCACTTATTATATGCAAAGATTGCAAAAAAGAATTCAGCACTGACGCTAAAAAATGTCCCCATTGTGGAGCAAAAAAATATACTCCTCATTATTTTTTTAAAGGACTTATAATTTTTGTTTTTATATGCTGGATTGTTGCACAAATTAACAAGCCAAACCCATATATTGAAACAACTCAATCTTCTACATCAAATTCCGCAGTTCCAAAAATCACGTCATGGTATTATGGGAACAGTCAAGATAGCATGACTAGCAAAAATATAAAAAGTGCATCTATTGATAGTATTAACACTATTTTTTTTGATTTCCCATATAGTGGTGCACAGAATGCAACTCTTCAACTACGCAATCACCCAAGATTTGGTAAAGATGTAATTCTTAGTATAGAGAAGGGGCAGTTTTTATGTAGGTTTGATGGTTGCAATGTTCTTATTCGTTTTGATGAAGAAAAGCCAATAAACTTTAGTGCAAACGAACCAAGCGATAATAGCACTACATATATTTTTATTAATGGATACGATAAATTTATAAATAAAATGCAAAAAGCAAAAAAAGTTAGAATTGCTGCCGAGTTTTATCAAAGCGGAACAAAAACATTAGAATTTGATGTGTCAAGCTTTGATAAGTCGCAATATAAAGACAAAAAATAGGAGTTTGTCACCCCGTTTTTATAACGGGGTCTGGTTTAATATGCGAGGAATTACCAGACCCCGCCATTCGGCGGGGTGACAATTATGGGGCGGTGATGAAATGAAACAATATTATGTTTATATAATGGCAAAGGCAAGGAATAGCACCTTTTATACAGGGGGGACTAATGACTTAATCCGCCGTGTGTATGAGCATAAAAATGGTTTGGCAGATGGATTTACCAAAAAATATGGAATTAAAAATTTGGTTTATTACGAAATTCACCAAGATATAAATGAAGCAATCAAGCGCGAGAAGCTGATCAAAAAATGGAAACGCGAATATAAGATGAACGCAATAGAAGAACAAAACCCTGATTGGCGAGATTTATATTTTGATTTGTTGGGTTGCCAACAAGACCCCGCCATTCGGCGGGGTGACAACTTCGTGCATGGCACTGTCACCCCGTGCTTGTCACGGGGTCTGGAAGAAATGCAAAGCATTTCTAAAGATTGCTTGCAGCAATCTTACCAGATGCCGCAACAAGTGCGGCATGACAACCGAGAGGTCATAACCAATGGCTGAAGCAACCCTATCATCACCAACCAACTGGCTAGCCGAGGGTAATTTATTGCTGCGGCGCAAGGATATTTACTTTGCTGTTGGGGTGATTGCTATTCTGATGATTTTGATTTTACCACTTCCTGCTTTCTTGCTGGATTTGTTTCTTGGCATTTCCATCACTCTTTCGGTGATGATTTTGATGACGGTTCTATTCGTGGAAAAGCCGCTGCATTTAAGCTCTTTCCCGACTATTCTGCTGATTGTGACCCTGCTGCGCCTGTCGCTTAACATCGCCACCACCCGCCTTATCCTTGTGCATGGGCATGAGGGAACGGCGGCAGCGGGGCATGTTATTAAATCATTTGGCGGCTTTGTGATGGGCGGTTCGGTGGTGGTCGGCGCGATTATCTTTGGCATTTTGCTAATCATCAATTTCGTGGTGATTACCAAAGGTTCTGGGCGTATTGCCGAGGTTTCAGCCCGCTTTTCATTGGACGCAATGCCTGGAAAGCAAATGGCGATTGACGCGGATTTATCGGCTGGGTTAATCACCGAGGATGTCGCCAAAGTTCGCCGCAAAGAAATTGAGGATGAGAGCAATTTTTTTGGTGCGATGGATGGAGCGAGCAAGTTCGTGCGCGGGGAAGCGGTGGCTGGCTTGCTCATTATTTTCATCAATTTAATTGGTGGGATAATTATCGGCGTTGCCATGAAGGGCTTGCCGTTCAGCGAGGCACTAAACCACTACACGGTTCTGACTGTTGGTGATGGCTTGGTGACGCAGATTCCTTCGCTGATTATTTCCACGGCGGCGGGTATTTTGGTGACAAAATCGGGCGTTGCAGGATCTGCGGAAAAAGCGGTAATTGGGCAGCTTTCACGCCATCCTGCGGCTCTTGGCATCACCAGCACATTCCTTGCGATGATGGCAATGCTCCCCGGAATTCCCTTTCTGCCGTTTGCCTTTCTTTCAGGAATAACAGGTTTTGCCAGCTATTATATGTTCAAAAACCCGCAAGTTATTGATCCGAAAACTGGCGAGCTGTATGCGGCGGGCAAAGCTCCCAAGCTGCTGGAAAATAAGGCTGGCGCGGACGGCGAGGCGGCAAAGCCAGCGGAAGAACAACCATCGGATTATCTGCAAATTGATAGCCTGCGGCTGGAACTTGGCTACGGCTTGTTGCCGCTGATTAACTATCAAAAAGGGCATCGCCTGACCGAGCAAATCAAGGCACTACGCAAGCAAATGGCGCGGGAGCTGGGCTTTGTTATTCCCTCGGTGCGTATTCAGGATAATATGCAACTGCCGCCCAACACTTATGTGGTGAAGGTGAAGGAAATTGAGGCGGCACGCGGCGATATTCGCCCTGATATGCTGCTGGTGATGAACCCAAGTGGCGGGAAAATAACCCTTCCCGGTGAGGAAACTACCGAGCCGACATTCGGGCTTCCCGCCATGTGGATTAGCGAGCATCACCGCGAGGAAGCCTTGTTCCGCAACTACACAGTGGTTGACCCGCCAACGGTTATCACCACCCATATCACCGAAATCATCAAAGATAATATGCCAGAATTGCTTTCCTACGCGGAAACGCAAAAGCTGCTTGATGATTTGGGCAAGACGCAGCAAAAGCTGGTTTCCGAAACTATACCAGCGCAAATCAGCGTTGGCGGCGTGCAGCGCGTGTTGCAAAACTTGCTGCAAGAAATGGTTTCCATCCGCGATCTTTCCACCATTCTGGAAGCCATCGCCGAAGCTTCGCGCAGTACGCAAAATGCTAGCATAATCAGCGAGCATGTGCGCGGGCGGTTAGCACGACAGATAAGCAGTGCCAACACCACCGATCAGGGCTATATACCAATTCTTGCCCTGTCGCCAATTTGGGAGCAGAATTTCGCCGAGGCATTAAGCGGCGCGGGGGATGAAAAAACTCTGTCCATGGCTCCAAGCCGTATTCAGGAATTCATCGCCAATATCCGCACGAATTTTGACAAATTCGCCATGCAGGGGGAAAGTCCTGTGCTGCTCACCAGCCCTGTCATCCGCCCTTATGTGCGCTCTATCATTGAACGCTTCCGCCCATCCACAGTCGTCATGTCGCAAAACGAAATCTACGCCAAAGCGCGGATTAAAACGCTGGGGCAGGTATGAAAATAGGTGTAATTAGTAAATGGTATTTTGTAGCTAGTAAGGAATTTTCTTACAAACTACAGGTTACAAGATACAAACTACGAACTTATTAACTACGAGGCGCGAAAATGCTAGCAAACAAACTCGGAATAACCAATCAACTTGAGCTTAACAAAGCCGAAGAAAAAATCAGCAAACAAAAGGCGAAGCAACTTTTTGAAATTGGCGATATTGATACAATAGAGGTTGGAACATTTGCAGGGCTTTCGCAAATTCATGCGTATCTATTTGGCGAAATTTATGATTTTGCGGGCAATATGCGCGATGTTAATATCGCCAAGGGAAATTTTCGTTTTGCGCCGCTTATGTATCTGGAGGCATCGCTCACACATATTGATAAAATGCCGCAAGGTAATTTTGAGCAGATAATTGAGAAATACATAGAGATGAACATCGCCCACCCTTTTCGTGAAGGAAATGGTCGCGCCACCAGAATTTGGCTGGATTTGATTTTGAAAAAGGAAATCAAAAAAGTAATTAATTGGAACGAGGTGGATAAGTCCGACTATCTATCGGCAATGGAGCGCAGTGTTGTAAAAGATATTGAGATAAAACATATATTGAAACAAGCCTTAACCGATAAAATCAATGACCGCGAAACTTTTATGAAAGGCATTGATATAAGCTATTATTACGAAGGTTATGATGAATTTAAGATTGAAGATTTGTAATATGAAGGGCGTAATTAGTAGTCCGTACTTCGTAGACCGTAAGGTGTTATCTTGCGAACTACGAGCTACGCCCTACGGACTACGAGGCGCAGCAGCACTATGCGCCTGAGAACCTTCACCGCCACTGATATGCCCACCGCCATGAACATGGTGCGCGAGGAGCTGGGCGAAAACGCGATTATTCTTTCCACAGAGCAGAAAGCTGGCAAGAAAATGGTGACGGTGACCGCTGCGGTGGAGGTGGAGGAGGAAGAGGAAGAGGTTTCAGGCTTCAGGCTTCAGGCTTCAAAAGCACAAAAAACCGAAGCCAGAAGCCCAAATCCCGAAGCCTTATCGGACATTCGCTTTGAACTCCAAGAAATTCTGCGCTTTCACAATCTGCCAGAAATGTTAATTGCCAAGATGCTGAAAAAATGGAGTGATAGCAACCCTGTAGTCGCTGGTAATATGCAGGACGATGCGCTAAAACAGCTCCTCGCGCGGAATTTTGTTTTTGATCCGCTTCGCCTTAATGCACAGGACGGGCGAATAATGTTGGTGGGAACGGCGGGAATTGGCAAAACGCTAACCATCGCCAAGCTCGCCACCAAACTTTCCATGGACAAGCAATCAGTGGCAGTCATCACCACCGATAACACGCGGGCGGGCGGCATCGAGCAGCTTAAGGCATTTACCGATATTCTTGGTCTGGAACTGCATATCGCGGGCAGCCGCGCCGAACTTGCCGAAATTTTGGAAAACTTGCCAGCGCGGATGCGGGTGTTGATTGACACTGCTGGGGCTGCGCCATATGACGAACGCGAATTCGCCGAGCTGAAATCGCTAGCGACACTGGCGGGTATTGAGCCAATTTTGGTTCTGCCTGCGGGTGGCGATAGTATGGAAACGATTGATATTGTGGAGGTGTTCCGTGAATTGCCAATTAAGCGCGTACTGGTTACCCGCGCTGATGCCACGCGCAGATTTGGCGGGATACTCGCAGCCGCGTGTGCACATGGGTTGGGTTTTTGCAATATCAGCCGCAGTGCAAGCATAACCGATAGCGTACAGCCTCTTGAGCCAAGTATTTTGGCGAAGATGTTACTTAAATATAGGTCGTAGATAGTAGTCCGTAGTCCGTAATTAGTAAAACGAACTACGAATTACTGTCTACGGACTACGAACTACCAACCAAAAGGACAAAGTATGACCGACACGAAAAAAAATCTAATCGCAATTGCCTCTGGCAAGGGTGGCGTTGGGAAAACTTGGCTTTCGGTGACGCTATCGCATTTGATAGCTCGCTCTGGGCGCAGCGTTTTGCTGTTTGATGGCGATATTGGGCTGGCGAATGTTGATGTGCAGCTTGGCATCTCGCCGAAGCGCGATTTGGGCGGCGTGCTTTCGGGTAAATACTCCCTGCGTGAAACCATCACCCACTACACCGAGGGTGGATTTGACATTATCGCAGGGCGTTCAGGCAGCTCGTCGCTTGCCACTATGCCTATGGAAAAGCTGGAAGAAATAGCCGACCAGCTCCGCGCTTTGCAAAATGATTATGATTTCGTGATTATTGACCTTGGTGCGGGGATAGAGGCGCATGTGCAGTATCTGGCTTCTATTGCCTCGCGCTGCCTTGTGGTGATTACTGATGAGCCAACCTCGCTGACTGATGGCTATGCTTTCATAAAAATCGCGCAAGGTAGCAAGCCCGCGCCAGAAATCGGCATTGTTATAAACCAAGCAGCAACGCAAAAGGAAGGGCAGGCGACCTACGGCGCGATTAACAAGGCTTGCATGAATTTCCTCAGCATTTCGCCGCCGCTATATGGCGTAGTGCGCCGCGACAACAAGGTGAAAGACAGCATCCGCAGCCAAAAATCCTTGCTTTTCAAAGCCCCGCACAGCACCGCCGCCAGCGACGCCGCCCTTATTTCCATTAAGCTGATGCAGAAGTGACAAATAATAATTATAAATCAAAATGTTTCATGTCATCACTAACAGTCAAACCTATTGAATAATAAGGAAAAAATGGCAATAAACTACAGCAATAAAATCAATGGGTTGGTTTGATTTTGTTATTATGACTTATTCTGCAAAATTGCCATTATTTACTATCAATTGCCCCACCAGTGCCCCACATAAACGCAATCTTAAAAACTAATTATTTATTCGTAGCCATTGAAATTAAATGTATTTTTCACCAATCAAACAACCCACGAAATTTGATATTTGCGAGTGATAAACCTAGCTCGGCTGCATTATCAAGAATTGCCTTTTTGCGCTTGTATGTTTTCCAGTGCATACCCTTTGGCTTCCTTCCCCAGAAACCATCTATAACATTTCCATTATGTCCTAGTTTTTGGGCAAGTGCAAAAGCCTTGTCTGTGTAGCGGTCATGTGGTGCTTGATTTTGTGAAGGATAGGCAAGGTTATAGCAATGCCTGCAAGCAAATATATTGGCTAGATACAAAACGCCAACTCGCTTGCCACAACCAGCAACAGGGCAATGAAACCACCACCGCTTGCCACCATAATTTGGGCTAGTGACAGATAGGCGGATTTTATAGTCTTGGTTTTCTTGTGTGCGGGTGTTGGTGTAATACACTCGCAAATATGGGCTATATTCATCAATGGTATTTATTTCGTAGCTTATGCTGCTAATAACCTCATCATTACAAGTCCATTGCCAGCCACCACTTTTGTGAACGCAATCACCAATAACGCCAAGTTCTTTTAAGCGTGATATTTTGAACGAGTGAAAATTCGCCGTTGTGGGCTTTGTACTCCACCGATACCAACTGCCAGAACCGCAACCACCCATAAGCCTTTTCCCTTTTTGCCGAAATCATTAGGAAAATAGCATATTCGTCATTTTATGCAAGCATATCAATATATTACCGCTGGTTTTTGTCGTCTAATGCCCTTTGCGCTTATTGCTTGCTATTTGTAGCTTGCCGATATACCCTAAAATTAACTATGCGTAGTTGCATAGTTGGGGCGTCGAAACCTCTTATCAATACGGCTTTGTATGGTCGTTATTCATACTCCCTACCCGTCTGGTGGGGAGGTCTGCGCGTATGTTCAAGCGAAAGCTAAAGGCGCAGGCGAACCTGTTATTGATAGGTTTTTCGAACTCCCCGCCACCATTTCGGTGGCTTTGTTTAATCAAAGCAAAGTAGGAGTTTTTATGAAAACCTGTATTTTATCCCTAGCCACCATTGCCACCATGTTGCTTGCTATTCCAGCAGCGCAGGCGGGAAGCTGCGACCATTCATGGCAAACTGCCTCTGATGGTTCAAACTGTGGCGGGCGTGCTGCCGACCAACGCGCTGGCGGTCGTCCATAGTGGAAAGGTGGGGGAGTGTGCAAGCACTCCCTAACAATCTTATGCAGCGTTTATTTTCTCAAATTATTGTGGTGATTGTCCTTGTCGTTTCCGTGCAAAGCGGTGAGCCACCATGCCCGCCGTTCAAGCGTAATTGTATCAATAAACCATCACCAACTTTTCCTTGAGCCATGAGTTACAAAATGCAAGAACCACCAATAGTATCAGAACAACTGATTATATCACTAAAGCTAATTTTCATAGGTGTGTTAATAGGCTTGTTTTGGGGGTGGATTTTTTGGGGGTGAACGATTCGTTAGCCCCCACCTCTCTCTATTCTCTCTCCTGCTATATGGTGTATATAAGTGTACCCATAACAAGACTGTGGGGTTTTGAAAAAGGCGCATACAGTACCCTGAGCAGAACTGTGGCAATTATGGCAAAACTCACAGTATTGCTATAGATACTGTATCAAGCTCCACAGTATTATCACAGGCACGGCGTTTTATTTTTACGATACTCTTTCCATTCATTGCTTGGGGCGGATTTCCCAAAACATTCGCAAGTTAAAATCCATGTGGAGGCGTGGCGGTTGTGGAAATACCCCTTTTCGTTGGGCTTAATAAATCCATATTCTGCAAGCTCCACCAGTCTTTTATTTGCCGTTCCCTTGCCACAATGTGCCACCTCCGCAGCCTCCCTACACGATAGGGATATTTCGCCATTATTCCCGCCGTTATAACGCCGTTTCAGCTCTATGAATATCAGCGCAGCCTGTGGGCTTAAATCTTTCCATGCTTCGCTTTCTAGCATAGAATATGGCAAGGCGACAAAACGCCCTTTATTGCGCCCCTTGTTTTTAAGATATTTCCGCGCTTGTTTGTCAGCATTATTAGTCATAAAAAATCCATAAAAATAGCGGGGCAGTTGCCCACCCCGCCGAAATGTTAGCAAAGTGATTGGTTATTGATTTGCAAGATTTTTACCGCATCCCGCAAAATATATCGCCCGTGATGTCCGCCATCATGCGCCTCTTTTATGGTGATGATATTCAGCCCATAATCATGGCGCAGGGTGTGGATATAATCCGCAAGGCGAAACGCCCAACTGCTAACCTCAAGGGCTGTAATTCCCTTTTCACCACTATACACCAACCATAGGATAGTTTGCCCCACCCTAGTTTTGGCAAATTTTGGGTTTTCTGCGCCTGCCTTTTGGAAAAGCACAGTAACCCGCTTGTCATTCAAATGTTTTGTAGTTATCATAAAAGAACCTTTCAGATTTATTGATTTGAGGGGGAAAGGCTCGGGGCTGGTCTGTCCGCAAAAACTTGCCAACCCTGAGCCTGCTGTTGTATGGCGCATTATTTGCTTGCTTGGAGGCTTTGACCTTCCAACCAATGCAAAAATGAAGATTCAGAAATTAGAATTTTCTTGCCAACCCTACGGATACATTTTGAGAATCCGTTTTTATCCGAAAATATCCACGAGCGGACACCACCTTGCGGAAATGCAGGGTATTTTTCAGACAGCTGTTTTACTGTTAAGTAAGTTGTTTGTTGTGTAGTCATTTACATTATTCCTTGTGCATGAATGTTGAACTTCATTGCTCAACAACAAGGAGTGAAACATAAAAACACAAAGGAAAAAATCCATGCACGATAAATTAGTGTATTAATACGCCGTATTATTTCTTAGTGCACCTGCCTTTTTCTGCATACGCAGTGCCCACTGTTAGCTCATTCCAAACCCTAAGAAACCCTCTAACAGAAAGCCCTCTGAAGTTTTTAATCGCATCTTCTTGGTACTGCGGTTTTGTTTTTTCTGGTTCTGGTTTTTCTTTTACTAATGCCTTGAACCATTGCTTAAATTGTTCTTCTGATTTTGCAGTGACCGCAGATTGATTTTTAGGTGCTTCGAAGCCTAATGCTTCCATAAGCAATTTGGGGTAATTATATCCTTTTAATTCTGCCCACTTCACCGCATCACTTGGTTTAATTCGCCTCTCAATATGCGAGAAGCGGTCGACTTCTATAAATTCTATACCTTTGCTGGCAATAGTATCCCTTAACTTAGCCATCACATCTTCAACAGAATGCTTACCATAGAAAGCTGACCTGCTCAAATCACAGCCAGAATATCCGAATGGGTCATAAGTAAAGCCACCTAACCCGCAGTCTGTATCATCTGTGCTTTTCCTACATAATAGTGCGACTGTATTATGAAATGACCATCTTTCCTTACTCGCCCATGTCATATAGTACTTTGCAATGCGACTGTCATTTTGTGGCTGTAAAATAATGCCTGCCTCACTCAAAACATTGTATATTACAGGGTCATTCAGTATTCCCTCGTCACAAAATAGCTGAAGCCAAAATATTGGTCTTTCTTGCTCATAGTTTTTTTCATTACGCATTGAAAGATTTTCTACTATGCATAAAGCATCATTTATTAATATCTCACTTTCTGCTATAGTATGGTCGTATTCATTTTTATACTGACATGCTACAAATCTGTCGCAATAATATAATTCTGGAACCCATAGGTAAGGAGCGTATTTGTCGTCTGGCAATATTCCCGCAAGTATTAATACCGCCTCTTTCTTTGTCCATACTGACTTGCCTAGCAATGCCTTGAGCTTTTCTATATCTTCATCATAATACCACATTATCCAAAAATCCTTTCATTCATGCTGGCTACAACCTTGCTGGTGTGGGCTTCGGAAAGGTGGGCGTAGCGTTTCACCATTTGCAGGGTTTTATGCCCTAAAACCTCCGCTATTTCGGCAAGGCTCGCGCCGTTCATGGCAAGATAACTCGCTGCGCTGTGGCGCAGGTCGTGAAAGCGAAAATCTTTTATTTCCGTTGTTTTGATTGCTTCATTCCATGCCCTTTCAACATTAAAAACCTGCCCTTTTATGGTTTTATGCGGAAATAGAAACTGCGTATCTATACGGCGCACTTTGTTTAGTTTTTTGATTTCTTCTAATGCGTGGCTGGTGAGTGGCACTCTTCGGCGTTCGCCGTTTTTAGTTTCGTGTAAAATGATATATTGTTTTTCTAGGTTCACATCCGCCCATGTAATCCCCAAAATTTCGCCCTGCCTCATACCTGTTGAAAGTGCCAACACCACCACAGGATATAAAAATTCGGATGGCGAGGCTTTACAGGCAGCAAGCAACGCCTTGCGCTCGTCATCCGATAAAAAGCGCACCCGCCCTCGTGGCTCTTTCGGTTTTGATACTTTCCGCATAGGGCTATCTTCTATCCACCCCCATTCTTTCACCGCTATGGTAAAAGCATGAGAAAGCGCAGCCATATAGCGCACCACTGTGGAAGGGGATAATTTTTTGCCAGTGCTGGTTTTGCTGTTTGATAATTTATCCCTGCGCTCGGCAAGCAAGGCGGGTGAAATATCTGCAAGAACATGATAGCCCAGCTCTGTTTTCCACCAGTCCAGTTGATTTCCTTGATTGCTGGTAAATCTACCGCTTTTTGATTTGTTTGGTAAAATATCGCGCTTATAGCGGTCTATCATTTCGGCGAGCGTGTGTTTTTTTGCAGCACTGGTTTTGAAATATCGCCCTTCTTTGATTTCCGTTTCGGTTTTGCTCGCCCATGTTTTTGCGTCTGTTATGCGGTCAAAGGTTGCGGATTGCGGAGGAAAGCCACGCAAGCGAACTTTTACGCGATAGGTGGTTTTACCATTTTCAGAAATGCGTTTTTCTATATTTGCCATAATTCTAGTTTCTTTCAGTTATGAAAACTGAAAACAAGCTACAATAAACGGCAATAAATAGCAATAGCAGATATATAATCTGTCATTTATTATAGATAATAACCTGATATATAAATATATTTTACTTAAAAACATTTTCCTTGGGGCAACCTAGGGGCATAAATAGATAAAATCACTAATTTTTAATGAGCGGATAGCTTAAAAAACGGCAATTCAAGAAATTACCAAAAATATGATGCTTGTTATTATTTGTTGTGGTTTTTTATTAAAAATTGCCCCACCAGTGCCCCAAAAGGGTTTTTATCTTTTGATTTTTGCTGAGGGGAAAATGATAAAAAATCATTATAAATCAAAATGGTGGAGGAGGCAGGATTTGAACCTGCGAACTCGT
>SXRF01000008.1 GCA_005792635.1 Rickettsiales bacterium | reverse complement strand
TCCGCGCAATGACGCAAAACGAGTTTTTAGAAGTCAAATTACGATATATATCGCCAAAACTATAAATAAATAATCAGCAAAGAACAACTCTAAATTATTTAATTATTGGGGGGCTTTATTTTATATCTTCCCTTCTGCTAGTGCCGATACTAGCAGTGAATTAATGCGCGTTTGCCACCCTCTGCCACTTGCTCTTAATGCAGATAGAACAGCTGAGTCTAAACGAATTTTTATTGGTTTTTTAGGGGAGGAAGCCTTAGGACGACCACGAGAGTTCAACGACTTCATACCAATTTGCAATTCTTTTGGCAATTGGTCAAAACTCATACCAGCAGCGAAATCTTCTTCCGTTAGCTCACGCACTTCGCCATTTTTATCAGTAAGTGGTTTTCGGTTTCCCATATCTTTTTGCCTTATCATATTCAATTCTCATCATTATTTGTACACCCAATAAATGGTCTTGTCAAACATTATTCAATGCCTAAAATCTTGTGGGTTTGGATGGATAAGCGATATCCGTGCTGCATGGCGATGTTGACGGCGTGGCTGGCATTGGCAGCGTTTTTCTTTGCGTCCTGCTCCTCATCCATCGGCTGCACGAATACTGGCGTATTGTGGATGCTCTGCCCGACTTCTGGCACTTCGCGGTATTTTTCGTTATTTTCCGAAATAATGAATTTGAACGCCGATATGCGCGGCAATAAATCAGGGCGGATGGGCGCGTAAATGCCACTAGTGTTTTTTGGTGAGCAGATAATATTTACTGCTCTCGGTAATTCTCGGAAAAGCGTGCCGTTAGTTTCAATCTGCACGGTAAAACCGTCCGCGATTAACGCCTCGCAAAGTGGAGCGATATTCTGGCGTAGCGGCTCTCCACCTGTAATTACCACGAGGTTTAGCGTTCGTTTGCCTTCAGAATTTTGCGCCAAATCCAGCACAATAGTCAATATTTTCTCTAGCGACATTGCGCTAAAATCCTCAAAGTCAGTGTCGCAGAATTTACAAGCCAAATTACACCCGCCAAGTCGGATAAAAACGCTGGGAACGCCAACAAAAATGCCCTCACCCTGAATGGTTGGGAAGATGTTTTTTACTTCCAATATTTTACCATCACCTGAAACTGGTGGGCGGATAGGATTTTGTCCTTGCATAGTGTGTTTCCTAGTTTATTCTGTGGCAATGAAAAAGAAACCTACAGAACTTGAACAAAATTGGCAACTAGCAACCAAGCTGGTTCGTGGCGGGCGGTTGCAAAGCGACGCTGGCGAAACGGCGGAGGCTTTGTTTCTCAACTCGTCATATTCCTATGACACGGCGGAGGAAGGCGAAGGGCGGTTTTCTGGCGAAATTGACGGCTTCAAATATGGTCGCTATTCGCACCCAAACCTTGCAATGCTTGAGGAACGCTTGGCACTTATGGAGGGTGCGGAGGGTTGCATCGTCACCGCGTCGGGCATGGCGGCACTGTTCGCGGTGCTGATGTGCCAGCTTAAAACTGGCGACCATGTGGTAGCGAGCCGCGTGTTGTTTTCCTCGTGCCACTATATCATCACACAGATTTTGCCGCGCTATGGCATTAGCTATACTCTGGTTGAGGCTGGCGATATGGCGGCGTGGAAAGCGGCGATTGGCGCGAACACCAAGTGCGTATTCGTGGAAACGCCAGCCAACCCAACGCTGGAGCTGGTGGATATTGCAGCACTTGCTGTAATCTGCAAGCCAGTTGGCGCACAGCTTATTATTGACAATGTTTTTGCAACGCCACTGCTGCAACACCCGCTAAAGCTGGGCGCGGATATTGTGATGTATTCCACCACCAAACATATTGATGGGCAAGGGCGCACGCTTGGCGGCGCAATACTTGGGCGAAGAAAATTTATTGACGAAACCTTGCTGCCATTTGTGCGCCACACTGGGCCACACATGAGCCAGTTTAACGCTTGGGTGTTGTTAAAAGCCTTGGAAACCCTGCATTTGCGCGTGGAGCGGCACTGCCAGAATGCGGAAAAAATCGTGGCGGCAATTGACGGAAACCCTGCGATTTCGCGGCTGATATATCCGTATCACCAAAGCCACCCGCAATATGAAATCGCCAAAAAACAAATGTCGCATGGCGGGCCGATGGTTTGTTTTGAAGTGAAGGGTGGCAAAGCGGCGGCGTTCCGCTTTATGAACGCACTGAAAATCGTGGATATTTCCAATAATCTTGGTAATGCCAAAAGCCTTGTGACCCACCCTGCCAGCACTACACACGCCAGCATCGGCGCGGAAGAACGCGCAAGGCTGGGCATCAGCGACAGCTTGCTGCGCCTTTCGGTGGGTATTGAGGACGCTGGCGACATAACCAGCGATATTTTGCAAGCACTGGCGGCGGTGTAGTAAATGCTTGATAACCTGAAAAAAAAGCTAAAAAACTTACTGCCAAAAAAGAAGAAGAAAAAGGCTGGTAAGGGTAAGAAATTGCCGCATTATCCGTCATACCGCAAGGCGCATGTGCCGAGTGGGTTTCGCGTTTGGCTGAAACGCCTTGTTATAAAATCCATAATTTATAGCACTATTGCCGTTTGCGCGTTTCTTGGTGTTTTGTCGCTCACTTTGCCCAATATTGACGACCTGAACAAAGTTACCAAGGCGCAGAGCATCCTCATTAAATCCGAAGACGGACAAATTATCGGCAGTTTCGGCGATATTTACGGCGATTATGTCAAATATTCCGAACTTCCCACCTCGCTGATTGACGCGGTTATGGCGACGGAAGACCGCAATTTCCGCCATCATTTCGGCGTTGACCCGCTGGGGCTACTCCGAGCGACTTTCGCCAATATCCGCGCTGGGCGCGTGGTGCAAGGTGGCAGCACCATAACCCAACAAGTGGCGAAAAATGTTTTCCTAACGCCCGAGCGCAATATCATCCGCAAGCTCAAGGAAATGTTGCTGGCGTTCAAGCTGGAGCATCGCTTTTCCAAGCAAGAAATTATGAGCATCTACCTCAACCGCGTATATCTTGGTGCGGGAAGTTATGGCGTGGACGCAGCTTCCAAACGCTATTTTGGTAAGTCAGCGCGGGAGTTAAACCTTGCCGAATCGGCGATTATGGCGGGATTGCTCAAAGCCCCCTCGCGCTATGCACCAACCAGCAACCCAGAGCGATCGCGCAAACGGGCGGATCAGGTTTTGGTGAATATGCAGGACGCTGGCTACCTAACGCAAAAGCAATCTGACCGCGCCCGCAGCGATTTGGCAAGCAGCATGAAAGGGCGCAAGCCAAATTCACAAAGCAGCTTTTATTTCGCAGATTGGATAGCCGACCAATTACCCGAATATATCGGAAATGTGAATGATGATTTGGTGGTGACCACCACCTTGCGCCCAGACTGGCAAGCGATGGCGGATAAGGCGGTGGCGGATGTTATTGACAAGGAGGGTGAAAAGCTAAACGCCTCGCAAGCCGCCCTTCTCGCTATGTCGCCTGATGGCGCAATCCGCGTTATGCTCGGTGGGCGCAGCTACGCCGAAAGCCAGTATAACCGCACAACACAATCGCTTCGCCAACCAGGATCATCGTTCAAGCCGTTTGTTTATATCGCTGGCTTGGAAAGCGGAATGACACCAGAAACGATTATGGAAGACGCGCCGCTGACCATCAGCAACGCAGGAAGCCGCAACTGGTCGCCGCAAAATTATAGCCATAAATACGCGGGCGAGATAACGCTGAAGCAAGCTCTCACCGAGTCAATCAACACGGTTGCTGTGCGCGTTAGCGAAATGTCTGGGCGCGAAAAAGTTATAAGCGTTGCTCGCCGCCTCGGAATTACCGCCGATATGCAGCCCGTGCCGAGCATTGCCCTTGGCGCAACCGAAGTGTCGCTGCTGGAAATGGTGAATGCCTACGCCCATCTGTCGGCGGGCGGCGCGATTGTCTATCCTTATGGAATACTTGAAATCCGCACTAGCAAAGGCAAAGTTATTTATAAACGGCAAAGCCCGCCACGAGGCATGGTGCTGGACGCGAATGTCGTGGGCATGATGAATGAAATGCTGCAAAGCGTGGTGACTAGCGGCACAGGGCGCGGTGCATCTATCGGTCGCCCAGTCGCAGGGAAAACAGGGACAACTTCCGACTATAAAGACGCATGGTTTATCGGCTATACGCCAGATTTGGTGGCGGGTGTGTGGGTTGGCAATGACGATAATGCACCGATGAAAAAAGTAACGGGCGGCTCGCTTCCCGCCCCCATCTGGCGCGGATTTATGTCTGCCGCACTGGCGGGAACACCAGCAAAAGACTTGCCAACTGGCGGTGGTTTCTTCTCGCAATTGCCGTGGAATAGCAACGCGCCAGAAATCAGTGACCGTCCAGCCGAAGACAAGCCGCAGGAAGCGGGTGATGCTGAAAACGGCTCGGAAAATGGTGCGGAATTGGGCGATAGCTTCTGGAAAAAGCTAAACGAGGCACGATGAGAAAGAAGCTCCGACTAGGAATTAATATTGACCACATTGCCACTGTGCGGAATGCCCGTGGTGGCGTACACCCCTGCCCTGTTCGTGCGGCGATGGTTGCTATGGAGGCGGGCGCAGATAGCATCACTGCCCACTTACGCGAGGATAGACGGCATATAAAAGACGCTGACATTGAACGCCTAAAAACAGAGATTGCCTTGCCGCTGAATCTTGAAATGGCAGCGACAGAAGAAATGCTCGCCATTGCCCTGCGCGTGCGTCCACATGCTGTGTGTATTGTGCCTGAAAAACGCGCCGAACTGACCACCGAAGGCGGTCTTGACGCTGCCGCGATGGAAAAAACTCTTGCACCATTTGTGGCAAAATTACAAGAAAATGGTAGCCGCGTTTCGCTATTTATTGACCCAAGCATTCCGCAAATCGAGGCGGCAAAGCGCATTGGTGCGCGGGCAGTGGAGCTGCATACGGGCAAATATGCCGAGGAATTTTTGCATAGCAAAAACCCGCCAACCCTTGCCTTGCTTCAACAAGCGGCAACCGCAGCACACGCGCTAGGGCTAGAGGTTCACGCTGGGCATGGGCTGGATTATGATAATGTTCAAAATATCGCCGCCATACCAGAAATTATCGAGCTTAACATCGGGCATTTTTTAATGGGTGAAGCGATGTTCATTGGCTTAAAAGAAGCGATAAAAAAAATGCGCTACCAGATGGATAACTCCTAAACATCCAAAAGCGTAACATGCCCCATTTTGCGCCCTGATTTAGTTTCTTTTTTGCCGTAAATATGGAGTTTTGCGTTGGCAGTTGCCGCGTATTTTTGCCATTCATTCACATCATCACCAATCAAATTCACCATCCGCGCATCGCACATCCTTGCCGCATTACCCAACGGCAAACCACAAACAGCGCGGATTGCTTGCTCAAATTGGCTGGTGACGCAGGCATCCAGCGTCCAATGCCCTGAATTATGCGGGCGGGGGGCGAGTTCATTGACGATGATTTTATCATCACTGCTCACAAACATTTCCACCGCCATCAGCCCCACTAAATCCAAGCCATTTGCCAGTTTGGTAGCGATTTTTTCCGCTTCCGCCGCCAGCTTTTCAGAAATAGCTGCAGGAGCGATGGTTTCTGCTAAAATATGATTTTTATGGATATTCTGCACAGGGCAATAGCAAGCGACATTGCCCGCTGCGTCCCGTGCCACAACAACGGAAATCTCCATTTTGAAATTAACAAAGCCTTCTAGGATGAGAGGGCTAGAGAATTCTAGTCCGCTAGTCCTCAAGTCATCTAGTCCTCGCAAAATCACCTGCCCCTTGCCATCATAGCCCATGGTCGCCGTTTTCAGCACAGCGGGCAGACCAAGTTTTTGCGCCGCACCCACCAAATCGTCATACGACGAAACAGGAACAAACGGCGCAGTGGCAATTCCAAGAGAATTTATCGCTTGTTTTTCCAGCACTCTATGCTGCGAAATAGCGAGGATTTTCGGGCTGGGGAATACGCTGACAATTTTCGCTATCGCCTCCACAGGGGCAGCGGGAATATTTTCAAATTCGTAAGTAACGACATCCACGCTGCTAGCGAATTTGGTGAGTGCCGCCACATCATCATACGCGCCGATGGTGGTGAATTTTGCCACTTCGCTGGCTGGACTGTCAATTTCTGGGCAGTAAATATGCACGCTATAGCCAAGCTCGGCGGCGGCAATCGCCATCATGCGCCCAAGCTGCCCACCACCAAGAATTCCGATTATTGATGATGGTTTAAGCATTGGGAGAAAGTGCCACAGAATCAGTTTGTTTTTTGCGCCATGTGGCGAGTTTTTCCGAAAGTTCAGAATTTCCAAGGGCGAGGATGGAAATCGCCAGCAACGCCGCGTTCACCGCCCCTGCCTTGCCAATTGCCAAAGTGCCAACGGGAACACCAGCGGGCATCTGCACGATAGAAAGCAGGCTATCCATACCTTTCAGCGCGTGGCTTTCCACAGGTACGCCAAGAACAGGCAGAGTGGTCATCGAAGCCGCCATCCCCGGAAGATGCGCCGCACCGCCCGCACCCGCAATAATGACTTTCACGCCGTTTGCTTTCGCATTTTTGGCAAAATCATAAAGCCGCTGCGGTGTGCGATGAGCGGAGATGATTTTTGACTCATGCGCAACCGCGAACTCTGAAAGAATATTTTCCGCATGTTGGATTGTCTCCCAGTCGGAGCTGCTACCCATTATAATGACTACTTCTGCTGTCATATTTTTTCCTAAAAAATCCAGAAATTGAGCAAAAAACTATAAAGCACTTGCCACCACAAGTCAAAGGCTAGATTTCATGCCCAATATAGTGCTATAGTTAAAAATCCAACTCTATCAAAGCATTACACACCCGCCCCGCCGTTGTGCTATAAGTGGAAGTAGTCGGGGTGGCACTTGTCGCGCAGCTTGTCCAATATTGAGGAGAGGCGTGTATCCAATGTCCCGTCCCCGGTTTTCCATCGTCAACCTTAGTATCCATAGCGAACGCCTCCGCAGTGGTTAAATTCCCCCCGATGGTAGAACGATAGCCCCAAAAGTCGGCTGGTGTGCCATATACAATTGCGTGGTTAAGAATTTTGCTCCCACCGCCAGATGACCAATCATTCCAGCTATAGCCGCCCCAATGTACAACTGTATAACCCGCATCTTTTGCCATTGGCGAGGCAGGAACATTCACCCCCGGCCCAGAATAATCCAGCTGATAGCCGCCAATTGACGCACCTGTGAATGTACCTTTACCCTTCCACAATTCAGCTTTTACCAACTGCAACCAAACCTGCCACATTTCGTTGGTATTGGTGTAATTATCATAGATAAGGAATTGCGCGATTTTACCATTCCCATCACCATTGCTAGCCGTTGATATAAGCTCTGCTGCCCTTGCACAATCCCCCGGCAGGCAGTTATATTTATCTTGAAAAGAATGAATTGACGAAGAAATATCCGCTAATTCGGTGAGGGTGGCGCGCATTTTAGAAGCCGCTATCATATTTTTTCCGCCAAGTATCGCCCCAGCTATCAGACCAATAACTATCACAACCATCGACATTTCAACTAAGGTAAAGCCTATAAAATTATTCTGTGTTTTTTTATGCAACATATTAACCCAACCTCTCTAGCTTAATAACTATCCGATTGTTTTTTTCACGATTCTCGGGAATTGGCTTGTTATTACTATCCATATTTGGAACTTTTGGCTGTGTATCAGCCAGTCCGACAGCTTGAATATCCTTCGGATTAATTCCATTCTCAATAAACAGGCGCACCAGCCGCGCCGCTCTTGCTGATGATAGCTCCCAGTTAGTCGGATATAGCCCACTTTGCGGCGCAATATCGCTGGTATGCCCCTCAATATTTATACGATAAGACAGAAAATTCAGGGTTTTTAAGGTGTCAACCGTTTCCTTTAGAATAGGAAGTTTAGCATCAATAATATCCGCCGAATCTGGCTTGAAAAATGCCCCGCTGGAAAGCTCAACAAAAACCGACTTATCGCTATTTTCCACCGCCATGTCGTTAAATGACTGATGAACTTCTAAAACGCCCTGCAATGCGCGAATCACGCCATTAAACGGCGTGGTCATATCAACAGTTCCAAATTTGCCACCCATACCGCTGGAAAGCATGGAAATTCGCTCTTTGCGTGGCTCAGAAACGGAAACAAAGATAATGAAAAAACACATGAGCAGCGTTATCATATCGGCATAGCTCATCAGCCATGAATCTGTGTTTTCCTCAGGAAATATCTTGCGTGGCGGCATCATACTCTACGCTGTTTCCTTCAAATAATCATCGAGATTAAAATGTTGGGTTGGGTCAAGGTAACTATTTAGTTTATCTTGCATATATCTTGGGCTTTGTTTCTCGGAAAGCAACACCAAACCCTCGGTCATCATATAATTGCGGAAGCGCATAACATCCTCCTTCTGCATCAGCTTATCAGCGGCGGGCAAGCAAAATAGCCGCGCTACAATAATACCGTAAAGCGTGGCGAGAAGAGCAACCGACAGACCAAGCCCGATGCGCGTCATATCGCCCTGAATATTCTGCAACATGATAATCATCCCCACCAGTGTCCCCACCATGCCGAAGGCGGGAGCTGTGGACGCCATGTTGCGAAGAACGATGACAGGCGAAATGCTGCGCTCAAAATCCGCCTCAACCGCAGTATTCATCATCTCGCGGATTGCCGCACCTTTATAATCAGTCACCACCAGATTGATCCCATAACGCAGCAGAGGCTCGCGCAGCTTCGCACCAGTTTCCCCCTCCAAACCAACAAACCCTTTGGCTTGCACGATATACGACCATTTGATGAGGCGCATAATCTCGGCATTCAAGCCCTCACGCGTTGCCTTTGGTTTTTTTATCATGTGCCACATAGCTTGAAAGGCAAGGATAACCGAATTAGCGTTATAGCTCATAAAAGCATTAGCAATTGTGCCGCCAATAACGATTAGAAAGCCTTCAAGGCTGATGAATGAAATATAATTATCAGTGCTATGCACAATCGCGCCAATAATCAGCGCGAAACCAAGAACTGTTCCTGCAAAAGTGGCAAGTGATAACGATTTTACGGCATTTTTCATTTCAGATAACAGATGACAGATGATGGATGACAGACTATTTGTATATAAAACACCATTTGGTTAATAAACTATGAAAATACTAAAAATATGACAAAAAAAATCTCTACCGCCCCACGCATCGGCATTACTCTTGATTACGAGGAGGCACAGACTTACTCTAAAAAACCTTGGTATGCCCTGCGCGAGAATTACTGCTCGGCAGTGTCGCGGTTTGGCGGGCTGCCCATGCCCTTGCCGCATGAAGTTGAGATGGTGAACGAGTATTTGGATCTGATTGACGGGCTTATGATAACTGGCGGTGCGTTTGATGTTTCGCCTGAATTATATGGCGTAAGCAGCAAACACGAAACCGTGACCACCAAAGACCGCCGCACCAGCTTTGAATTTGCTATAACCCGCGGCGCGATTGAGCGCAACATCCCAATTCTTGGTATTTGCGGCGGTGAGCAATTGCTGAATGTGGTTTTGGGTGGCTCGCTTATTCAACATATCCCTGATAGTGTTGAAAATGCGCTAGAGCATGAGCAGAAAAACCCGCGAGATGAGGCTGGGCATAGTGTAGATGTGACTTGCGGAACGCTTCTTTCGCGGATTACGGGGCAAATTACCATGAATATAAACTCCGCTCATCATCAAGCAATTGCAACTCCTGCGGATGGCGTAATAGTCAACGCCACCGCCCCTGACGGGGTAATCGAGGGGATAGAACTACCAAGCCACCCATTTTGCCTTGGGGTGCAGTGGCATCCCGAATATTTGGTGGATAGCGGCGACGAAAAAATACTGGCGGCTTTTGTTGCTGCCTGTTCAAGAAAAATTACTTGAAAATATTGTGCCAAGCCGTTAGGTTCTGCCCATAAATTCTACTATAGCTTGCTGCAAATGTCAGTTTCCTGCGCTTCCGCTACTCATGTACTCAGTGTACACTCCGTTGCGGTTCTCGGAAACCACCATTTTCGCTTGCGCCATAGCGAATTTCTTGACAGAACCTAAGCAGTATGCACTTTGCGGTATATATTTTTTAGGGGGGATAGCTCAGCGGTTAGAGCAGGGCGCTCATAACGCCTTGGTCGGGGGTTCAAATCCCTCTCCCCCCACCAACAAACAGTCAGTCTAAAATGTTCCGTAACTTTCGCAATACCAGCCGTTTATTCAGCATCGCCAAGACCTTGGCGCGGGAGGATGCGCTGTTTTTGATAGACGATTTGGAGATTTCGCCCGCACTTTCTATATTCTGCCGCCTATTTACCAGCAAAAAACCGCATAAACGCAAAGGCGAACGGCTTGCCGCCGCGATTGAACGGCTCGGCCCGACTTTTATCAAGCTGGGGCAAGCACTTTCCACCCGTTCGGACTTGATTGGTGAGGAAATTGCCAGCGATTTGGCGGGTTTGCGCGATAAACTCCCCCCCTTCCCGACCGCCACTGCGCGGCAGATTATTGAGGAAGAATTCGGCAAGAAGATTGCGGAATTATTCACAGAATTTGCCGATATTCCCGTTGCCGCTGCGTCCATAGCGCAGGTGCATAAAGCAACGACCATGGACGGAAAAATCGTCGCGGTAAAAATCCTCCGCCCCGAGATAGAACAAGCTTTTGCGCGGGATTTGGAGCTGTTTTTCTGGATTGCGGAAATTATTGAGCAGCGCATCCATAGCCTGCGCCGCTTAAAGCCTGTGCAGGTGGTGCAGACCTTCAAAGAAACGGTGTTTTTTGAGCTGGATTTACGCTTTGAAGCGGCTGCCGCCAGCGAAATGGCAGATAATTTGAAGAAACACGACGGCGGACTTAGCGTTCCCGCTGTGCATTGGGATTTGACTTCGCGGCGCGTCCTCACCTGTGCATGGGTGGACGGCATCGCGTTTAGCGACATGGAAGCCATTAAAAACAGCGGATTTGCCGCTAATGATATTCTCGCCAAGGCGTCTTGCAGTCTGTTTTCGCAAGTATTTAAGGACGGTTTTTTCCACGCGGACTTGCACCCCGGTAATTTATTTCTGGATAAAAACGGCGACCTAGTGGCGGTGGATTTTGGCATTATGGGGCGGCTGGACATTAAGTCGCGCATTTATATCGCAGAAATCCTGCGCGGATTTATGACCGAGGATTATAAATCCGTCGCCGCCATGCATTTTGACGCTGGCTATGTTCCTGCCACAAAGTCGCGCGAGGCATTCACGCAAGCCTGTATGGCAGTGGCGCGACCAATTATGGGCAAGCCGCTAAATGAAATCTCCATCGCCGCCTTGCTGGGGCAGATGTTCGCCATTGCCGCCGAGTTTGAAATGGAGGTGCAGCCGCAATTGCTACTCATGCAAAAAACGATGATGGTGGCGGAAGGTGTTGGGCGGATGCTGAACCCGAGCCTCAATATGTGGGAGCTGGCAACGCCGCTGATTGAAGACTGGGCAAAGGACAATTTCGGGCTGAAAGCCAAGATGCGCGGAGCGGCGGAACATGCTGAAGAGGCGGCAAGAAAACTCCCGCATCTACTTTCCCATGTTGAAAATACACTAAAAAATCTTGGTGATGCAAATGGTATAAAACTCCACCCGAAAACTCTGGAGGCTATGCAGCAGCAACGCCGTAGCGACAGAAAATCTTGGCTGGTGCTGGCGTGGAGTGCGCTCGTCCTTGCTTTTATTGTTGCTATGACCACGCTATTTTATAGCGGAAAGGCAAACGCAGCGGAAACCCTCCCCAGCATCACCGTGATGGCGGATAGCAGCATGAGCGCGGCTGTAGCGCAAATTGCCCGCGATTATACACGCACCCAAAAAGCAACGGTGAACACCTCTTTTGCCCCACAAAAAACTCAACAAGAACAGATTACCGAAGGCGCGGCGGCGGATATTCTCATCACCACCAAAGAAGCATGGCTGGACGAACTAAAACTGCAAGGGTTGGTGGATGTTTATTCCAAAACCCCAATCGCCAAAAACCGACTGGTACTGATTGGCGGAAAAGATAGCAGCGTAACCACCAGCTATAATGAAATTTTTCCCATAGTCGGCATTATCAATGCGGGCGGCGGCGAGCCGTCATTCGCTATTGGCAGCCCAGAAACTTTAATTGAAGGCAGCTATAGCAAAGAAGCTCTGCGAAACCTTGGCGCGTCCAGCGATTTAGAGCCATATAGTTTATACATAAAACAGCTCAGTGAAATTTTTGACATGGTGGCAAATCATCAAGCCTTCTCCCTGTGTTTTTACAGCTCAACGCTTGGGCGCAAAGACATAAAAATTATCAGCACCATCCCCGAAACCGCGCATAAAGCAATTATTTACTACGCCGTGGTAATCGCTGGTGACAATATGGACGAAGCACGAAAATTCCTGCAATATCTAAAAAGCAAAGACGCACGCAAAACCATGAATGATAATGGTTTTATCATTGATTAGGTCAATGCTTAGCCTTACTGCTGCCCTAAAATCGCCTTACCCGCATAATGTGCGCTGCGTCCTAGGCTTTCTTCAATACGGATTAGCTCGTTATATTTTGCAATGCGATCAGAGCGCGAGAGAGAGCCAGTTTTAATCTGCCCGCAATTGGTCGCCACCGCCAGATGGGCGATGGTTGTGTCCTCAGTTTCGCCGCTACGATGCGACAGAACAGCGCGATAGCCGCTGCGATGCGCGAGCTGCACAGCCTGCATAGTTTCGGTCAGCGTTCCAATCTGGTTGACTTTCACCAACAGCGCATTTGCCAAGCCAGCGTCAATACCTTGCGCCAAAATTGTTGGGTTGGTTACGAATAAATCATCGCCAACAAGCTGAATTTTTTTGCCAAGCAAGCTGGTTATTTCCTTCCAACCTAGGTGATCATTTTCCGCCATTGGGTCTTCGATAGAAACAATTGGATAGCGCGAAACCAGCGTTTCATAATATTTCAGCAACTTGCCGCAATCCATGGTTTTGCCTTCGCCTTCCAGCACATATTTCCCGCCGTGATAGAATTCGCTAGCCGCCACATCCAACGCCAGCACAATATCCTTACCCGCCTTGTATCCTGCGCCTTCCACCGCTTTCATGATGAAAGAAAGTGCCTCGTCTGCCTTGCCGAAATTCGGCGCAAAGCCACCTTCATCACCCACCGCAGTATTATAGCCTTCCTCGCTCAAGCGATGCTTCAGCTCATGAAAAATTTCCGCGCCGATGCGGATAGCGTCCGCCATGCTCTCCGCCGAAACTGGCATAATCATGAACTCTTGAATATCCAGCTTGTTATTTGCATGCTGCCCACCATTAATGATGTTCATCATCGGCACTGGCAAAATATGCGCTCCTACGCCGCCAACATAGCGATATAGCGGAAGACCAGAGGACTCCGCCGCCGCTTTGGCCACTGCCAAAGACACACCTAAAATAGCATTCGCGCCAAGATTAGCCTTGTTGTCCGTGCCGTCCAAATCCAACAAGGTCTGGTCAATTTTCACCTGATCTTCGGCGTCAAAGCCAATAAGCGCGTCCGAAATTTCGTTATTCACATTGGCAACAGCCTTTTTTACACCCTTACCTTTATAGCGTTTTTTATCGCCATCGCGCAGCTCTAAAGCCTCCAAAGAACCAGTGGACGCACCAGACGGCACAGCCGCCCGACCAAACGCACCGTTTTCCAGCTCAACATCAACCTCAATGGTCGGATTGCCGCGGCTATCAAGAATTTCACGAGCATGAATATCAATAATGGCTGTCACTTTTTTATCTCCCTTGTTATTAATTGAACGGCAAATGGCTACAGCATTTTTTTCTCATTGTCACCCGCTGTTTTATCGCTTAAAATAAAATTTATGACACAAACTAAAGCTGCCTCAAAAAATAATAAAATTTCTCTGGATGCATTATACGCGCTGATTGGTGAGGATTTGCGGGCGGTGGATGCCCTTATTTTAGAGCGTGTAAAAAGCGAAATTCCGCTGATTCATGATATTGTAAAACATATTGTGGCTTCTGGTGGCAAGCGCATCCGCCCTGCCCTAACTCTTATTTCATCGCAACTTTGCGGCTATAGCGGCTCACGGCATATCGCCCTTGCGGCGGCGGTGGAGTTTATCCACACGGCAACGCTTTTGCATGACGATGTGGTGGACGAAAGCAAGCTGCGGCGAGGTCTGCCAACAGCCAATGAAGTTTTTGGCAATAAAGCCAGCGTTCTTGTTGGTGATTTTCTGCTTAGCCAAGCTTTTCAATTCATGGTGGCGGATGGATCGCTCACGGTTTTACGAATTCTCTCTGACGCTTCGGCGGTGATTGCCAAGGGTGAGGTTATGCAGCTGATGACCGAGGGCAAACCAGAAACCAGCATACAGAATTATCTGGAAGTTATTAGCGCGAAAACCGCGGTGTTGTTCGCTTCGGCTTGCGAAATTGGTGCGGTGGCAGCGGATAAATCCGATCATGAAAAAAAACTCCGCAGCTTCGGTATGGATATTGGCATTGCTTTTCAACTGATTGATGACGCGCTGGACTATGCTTCTAACGCTGCCACTCTGGGCAAAACCGTAGGCGATGATTTCCGCGAGGGGAAAATCAGCCTGCCAGTTATTTTGGCGTATAGGGCGGGAAATGATGATGAAAAAGCCTTTTGGCAGCGCACACTCAGTGATCTGGAGCAAAATGATGGCGATTTGGAACGAGCAATATCCTTGTTAAATAAATGCGGAGCAATTGAGCAAACCATCAAGATGGCAGAGGAATATTGCGATAAAGCCCGCGCCACACTGCTTACTTTCCCCGCCTGCCCTGCCCGCGCAGCAATGTTTGATATTGTGGATTTCTGCGCCAGTCGGGCTTATTAGAATATATAGCCATTAATGAATAGTTAGCGATTATCGTCATTCCGCCCCCGTTCTTCAACGGGGCAGGCTGCGGGCGGAATCTATGCCATACAACTAAGCTATAATGCTTGCAGTTAGGCATGGATGCCAGCCTTCGCTGGCATGACAATCGCTGCTAACTATTCGTTAATGGCTATAACATAAATAAAAAGGAGCTAAAAAGCTCCTTTTTTTGTTATTGGCAGGGGCGACAGGGGTCGAACCTGCGACCTGCGGTTTTGGAGACC